>NZ_KV796880.1:0-433 GCF_001809305.1 Staphylococcus sp. HMSC072H03 | reverse complement strand
AAATTATAACACTGGTTAGTAGAGGAATGCAAAATAGTTTATTGATTACTAACTAGTGAGTGATCTTTAATAAAGATACTATTTCACTAGAGGGAATGCCTATCTTAAACATTATAAAAGATTTATGAAGTTGAAGAACAAAATTGGAGATATTAAATATATTATCTTTTTGATATGTAAGTTTTTCTGATGGTGGAAAATAATAAGAATAATAATGTCTATAATCCTTCAAATAATCATGTAACTTTTCGTCATAATTAACAATGCTTTTTAAATAATTTTGTAACTCGTTATCTAATGAGTGAAATAAATCTTTATATCTATCTATTAAAATGATTTGCTGATTTGATACGAGCCTTCTATGCAAACCTTCATTTATTTTTAATAAGTCAACTAGATAATGTTCAATAAATTTTGGCGTATACATTAACTT
>NZ_KV796879.1:0-36946 GCF_001809305.1 Staphylococcus sp. HMSC072H03 | reverse complement strand
GTGAGGTCTCTTTTTTTATGTCGAAATTTAGAAAAAGTGCTTGGAGCTAATGAATTGAGAAGAGATCAAACAACAGAAGTTGTAGCGTTTCTTTTATTTTTTTAAATTATCTATTAAAATAGGAGATATTTAAAGATATATGAGGAGAGGACTTAATTGAAATTACCTATCACTCAAAAACTTGATGATTTAATTCATCATCATGCTATCTCATTACATGTTCCAGGACATAAAAATATGACTATCGGTTATTTAGATGCATTATCTTTGAAAATGGATATGACTGAAATCACGGGTCTAGATGATTTACATCATCCAGAAGATACTATTTTAGAAAGTATGAATCGTGTGAATAAGCATCCTAATTATGATGCTTATTATTTAGTTAATGGTACAACTTCAGGCATTTTATCAGTTATACAAGCATTTACTCATATAAAAGGTCGTTATCTAATTAGCCGTAATGTACATAAATCAGTTTTTAATGCTTTAGATTTAACTCAACAGTCTGCAGATATTTTGCCTATGTACAGAAGTGATAAAAGTTACCAGTATTTAGCGCCTTTGATTGATACTAAAATGTTACGACATCAAAAACTCGCTGTCGTTACTTATCCAAATTATTATGGAGAATGCTTTGATATCAATCAGTGTGTTAAACAATTTCACGATTACAATATACCTGTTTTAATTGATGAGGCTCATGGTGCCCATTTTAATTTGAAACACTTTCCTAAATCAGCTTTAGAATCAGAAGCTGACTATGTTGTTCAATCGTATCACAAAACTTTGCCTACGCTTACTATGGGATCAGTATTATTTATTCATAAAAATGCACCTTTGAAAGATGAAGTTATTAAATATTTAGGTATTTTTCAAACTTCTAGTCCATCTTATTTAGTAATGTCGAGCATTGAACTAGCGCATCAATTTTATAATTCTTATGACAGTAGTCTCTTTTTCGAAAAAAGAAAACAATTTATTGAAACGTTAAGACAACAGCATTTTGAAGTTATTGAAGTCGAGGATCCATTAAAGCTTATTGTTCGAGCAAATGGGCATACGGGTTTTGAAGTACAACGTTATTTTGAAAAGAATCATATTTATATTGAATTAGCTGATGATTATCAAATACTCATTGTCTTACCATTGTGGCATTTTAATGATAGATATCCTTTCGAAACATTACTGCATAGAATAAAAACTATAAAATTACCTAAAAAAGCAAAAGAAAAGCTAGAGCCGGTTTTATTGCCGCTAGAAAAAAGTGTTTATGTATCAAAGTATATTAATCATGCATATTGGATAAATATTAATAAAGCACAAGATAAAGTATTAGCTCAACATATTGTGCCTTATCCTCCTGGAATTCCTGTGTTTTGGAAAGGAGAAAAAGTGACTAAAAATATGATAAAATTGATGCAATATTATCTTTCACATAGTGTACGTGTTGAAGGTATTAAAAACGATAAAATATTAGTTAAGGATGAATAATATGGCTGCATTTATAACGTTTGAAGGGCCTGAAGGTTCTGGGAAAACTACAGTGTTAAATCAGATTAATAAGTTGTTATCTGAAAATTATAATGTTATTTCTACTAGAGAACCAGGTGGAGTATCTACGGGGGAAGAAATACGTAATATCTTACTAGATGGTGAAAATATTGATATACGTACAGAAGCATTGTTATTTGCAGCATCTAGAAGAGAACATTTGGTTGAAAAAGTGATACCCGCTTTAAAAAATAATAAAGTAGTTTTATGTGATCGATATATTGACAGTTCTTTAGCATATCAAGGGCATGCACGGGGTATAGGTATAGAAGAAGTTAAAAAAATAAATGAATTTGCAATTAATGGACTTTATCCAGATTTAACAATTTATCTTGATATTGATGCTGAAGTGGGGAGAGAACGAATACTAAAAAATCAAAGAAGTCAGAATCGATTAGATAAAGAAACACTAACTTTTCATCAAAAAGTAATTGAGGGATATAAAACATTAATTAAAACTAATCCTGAGCGTTTTAAAGTAGTTGATGCTACACAAAACATCGAAAGTGTCGTAAGTGATACGTATGAGATCATTTTAAGTTACTTAAAAAACTTATGATATAATAATATGGAGAGGTGTATTAAAATGAAAATGATTATAGCGATCGTTCAAGATCAAGATAGTCAAGAACTTTCAGACCAACTCGTAAAAAACAATTTTAGAGCTACTAAACTAGCAACAACTGGTGGCTTCTTAAGAGCAGGAAATACAACATTCTTATGTGGTGTAGATGATGAACGTGTTGATGAAGCGTTAACCGTCATTGATAATACGTGTGGTAATAGAGATCAACTTGTTTCACCAATGACGCCAATGGGTGGTAGTGCAGACTCTTACATACCTTATCCTGTTGAAGTTGAAGTTGGAGGCGCTACAGTATTTGTAATGCCAGTAGAAAAATTCCACAGATTCTAAGCTTAATTTAACAATTAAATAAAGTTTTAAAAGATAATTTTCAAAGAGCCTGAAACATATTTTTTATGTTATCGGCTCTTTATCATATACATCATAATTAATTGCTAAATGATAAATGCGACTGAAAAATTTAATGATATAATTTTAAAATGAACTATGAATAGGGAGTATGCAAATATGGAGGAATTACAAAAATTAGCTAATGCGTTTCATTCGAATAAATTATCACATGCCTATTTATTTGAAGGTGATGATGCACAATCAATGAAACATGTAGCAATGGAATTTGCACAACTTATTCTTTGTAATGGAAATGAACAATGTGAGTTGAAATTGCGTAATTTTAATCATCCTGATTTTACATATATATCCTCTGAAGAATCTACTATAAAAAAAGAACAAATTGAACAACTTGTACGCCAAATGAACCAATTACCTATTGAAGGTACATATAAAGTTTATATCATAGAAGACTTTGAAAAGTTAACAGTTCAAGGTAAAAATAGTATCTTAAAATTTTTAGAGGAACCTCCAGAAAATACTATTGCAATTTTAATTTCTACTAAACCAGAACAAATATTAAATACGATTCACTCTAGATGTCAACATATGTATTTTAAACCGAGTGACAAATCGCATTTTATCGATAAACTTGTTGATAATGGTATGAATCGGGCTATTGCTGAAATGTTAAGTTCATATACGACACAAATTGAGGTAGCCAAAGACCTTAATGAAGAGTATGATTTAATTGAATTAAGAAAAGTAATCGTTCATTGGTGCGAATTATTATTAACAAATAAACCAATGGCCTTGATTGGTGTTATTGATGTGTTAAAAAATGCTAAAAATCGAAAACTACAACTTCTTACTTTGTCTGTTATCAATGCTTTTTTTGAAGATATGATGCATGCTAAAGTCGGAATTGAGAACAATTTCATTTTTACTGATCTTAAACCACTAATTAAGGAATACACAACACGATTAACACTTAATCAAATGATATTAATGTATGATCAAATTACAGAAGCACATAAAAAATTGATACAGAATGTGAATCCGATGCTCGTATTTGAACAAATCGTAATTAAAGGTGTGAGTTAAATGCCAAATGTAGTAGGTGTGCAATTTCAAAAAGCAGGTAAATTGGAATATTATGCGCCGAATGATTTAAAATTAGACAGTGAAGACTGGGTTGTAGTCGAATCTAAACGAGGCATTGAAATAGGTATAGTAAAGTTAGCTTCAAAATGTGTAAATGATGAAGATGTGACATTACCGTTAAAAGATATTCTACGTATTGCAACTGAAGAAGATATACAACAATACAATCAAAATGAAGAAGATGCAGAGCAAGCACTAATTTTATGTAAACAGTTAGTGAAAGATCAAGACTTAGATATGCGCTTAGTGAATTGTGAGTATACTTTAGATAAATCGAAAGTCATTTTTAATTTTACTGCTGATGATCGTATCGATTTTAGAAAGTTAGTGAAAGTATTAGCTCAAAATTTAAGAACACGTATTGAACTTAGACAAATTGGCGTTCGTGATGAAGCAAAACTACTAGGTGGAATTGGACCGTGTGGACGTTCATTATGTTGTTCAACATTTTTAGGAGATTTTCAACCGGTATCTATCAAAATGGCAAAAGATCAAAATTTATCATTAAATCCAACTAAAATTTCTGGTGCATGTGGACGTTTAATGTGTTGTCTTAAATATGAAAATGATTATTATGAGGAAGCTCGTGCACAATTACCAGATGTAGGCGATGAAATTCATACACCGGAAGGTACTGGACAAGTTGTAGGATTAAATATATTAGATATTTCGATGCAAGTGAAGATTGATGGTTTAGAGCAACCTTTAGAATATAAAATGGAGGAATTAGCTACATTTAATTAAGGAGAGTGTCTTTCTTTTGAATCGCAATGATTTATTCGAAAAAATTGTAAAATTAGAAAGTAACGTTAATGTATTAACTCAAGAGATGACTGAACTTAAATCTTTAGCTATTCAATTGATAGAAGAAAATGTAACGTTACAAGTAGAAAACGATAATTTAAAAGCGCTAATGGCTAAAAGTGAACAAGATGTTGAATCAACAAAAGTCAATAGTGAAAGTCAACATAATAAAAAATCAAATGAAAATGACTTTAAAAGTGCAATTAAAAATGTAAAAAAACCTTTACCAAGTAAAGACAATTTAGCTGTTTTGTATAGTGAAGGTTTTCATATTTGTAATGGCGAATTATTTGGTAAACATCGTTATGGTGAAGATTGTTTATTATGCATGAATGTTTTAAATAGTTAAATCCATAACAAAGAATGATAAATGGATGGTATAATTTTAATTTTTAGGAGAGATGAATTTCAACACAATAAAATTTCAGATTTTGTGTTGTGATACATCTCTTTTTTAGGAGATAACATATATGTTGAAGGAACAAGAAAGATTAGATGATTTAATTAAGGAGAACTTAAAAATCATTCAAAATGATGAGGTGTTTTCTTTTTCTACTGATGCACTTTTATTAGCACATTTTACTAAAGTACGAAAAAATGATAGCATTCTAGACTTGTGTGCCGGAAATGGTGTTATTGCTTTATTATTATCTGCAAAAAGTCATCAAAAAATAGAAAGTATTGAAATTCAAGAACAGTTGGCAGACATGGCTCAACGAAGCTTTAAATATAATCGATTAGAAGAGCGTTTATCTATGCATAATATGGATTTAAAAGATGTGTATCAAACGTTTAAACCCTCTCAGTTTACATTAATAACCTGTAACCCGCCTTACTTTAAACGTAATCAACTTCATCAACACCAAAAAGAAGCACATAAAATAGCACGACATGAAATTATGTGTAGTTTAGAAGATTGCATGTTTGCAGCACGGCATTTATTAAAACAGGGTGGACGTCTAGTTATGGTTCATCGTGCTGAACGACTTATGGATGTATTAACTGAAATGAGACAAGCTAATATCGAACCTAAACGTATTGTATTTATTTATAGTAAGCATGGTAAATCAGCAGTCACTATTGTTGTTGAAGGAAGAAAAAATGGTAATCAAGGTCTAGAGATTGCACCACCATTTTATATTTACAATGAAAATGGCGAATATAGTGAGCAAATGAAAGAGGTTTATTATGGGTAGTCACTTTGTATATATCGTACGTTGCAGTGATAACAGTTTATATACAGGGTATACGAATAATATTGAGGCACGTATAAATAAACACAATGCTGGGAAAGGTGCTAAATATACAAAAATAAGACGTCCGGTAGTGTTAGTATATCAAGAAATGTACGAGACAAAATCAGAAGCTTTACGTAGAGAATATGAAATTAAGACATTTACAAGACAAAGAAAACTAAAATTGATTGAGGAGGGATAATATGGCAACTTTATACTTAGTAGGGACACCGATAGGTAATTTAAGTGACATTACATTTCGAGCAATCGAAACGTTAAAACAGGTAGATATCATTGCGTGTGAAGATACGAGAGTAACTAAAAAGTTATGTAACCACTATGATATTACTACTCCATTAAAATCATATCATGAACATAATAAAGAGCAACAGACAGATTATTTAATTCAATTACTTAAAGAAGAAAATAATATTGCGCTTGTATCAGATGCAGGGTTGCCGTTAATTAGCGATCCAGGATATGAACTTGTTGTTGAAGCACATAAACATAACATTGCTGTAGAAACCATTCCAGGACCTAATGCAGGATTAACTGCACTAATGGCAAGTGGTTTACCTTCATTTACATATACTTTTTTAGGCTTCTTGCCACGAAAAGAAAAAGAAAAAGTGAATATTTTATCTCAACGAATGTATCAAGATAGTACTTTAATCATTTATGAGTCTCCATTTAGAGTGATTGATACACTAAAAGCGATTATTAAAGTAGATGCAAAAAGACGTGTAGCAGTAGGTCGTGAACTTACTAAAAAATTTGAACAAGTGGTTATGTTTGAAGTATCACAATTATTAGAAGCAATTGAAAATCAAGAGATTCCACAAAAGGGAGAATTTGTGATTTTAATTGAGGGGGCCAAAGCTCAAGAAACAAAGCAATGGTTTGAAGATGTAACGATTATAGATCATGTTAATCATTATATTGAGACTCAAAATTTAAAACCTAAGAAAGCGATAAAAGTAGTCGCAGAAGAACGACAGATGAAAACAAGTGAGATTTATGATATTTATCATAATATTAAATCGTAAAATTAATAAAAACTTGTATCATAGTGATAGAAAAATACCATAAAATATTAATTTATGGTAATGTTAATAAGATACGACAATGTATATTCTATATGGGTTATAATGAATAAGATAGATGTTTTATGATGATGTGTCGTCACAAACGTTATATTAAATATTCATTAGAAAATAATTAAAAATTTAGATAAAATTTAAAGTGAACTAGTCATTAAGACATGAACGAAAGGGAGGACTACTGATGGCGAAAGAAACATTTTATATTACAACCCCTATTTATTATCCTAGTGGTAATCTGCATATCGGTCACGCATATTCTACAGTTGCTGGTGATGTAATTGCACGATATAAACGTATGCAAGGATATGATGTTCGTTATCTTACAGGTACAGACGAACATGGTCAAAAAATCCAAGAAAAAGCGCAAAAAGCAGGAAAAACAGAATTAGAGTATTTAGATGAAATGATTGCTGGAATCAAACGTTTATGGGCTAAATTGGAAATCTCAAATGATGATTTTATTAGAACTACAGAAGAACGTCATAAACAAGTGGTAGAAAAAGTATTTGAACGTTTATTAAAACAAGGTGATATTTATCTTGGTGAATATGAGGGATGGTATTCTGTCCCTGATGAAACGTATTATACTGAATCTCAACTTGTAGACCCTGTTTACGAAAATGGTAAAATCGCAGGCGGTAAAAGTCCAGATTCTGGACATGAAGTTGAATTAGTTAAAGAAGAAAGTTATTTCTTTAATATTAATAAATATACAGATCGTTTATTAGAATTTTACGATGCTAATCCTGATTTTATTCAACCTCCATCTAGAAAAAATGAAATGATTAATAACTTTATTAAACCAGGATTAGAAGACTTAGCAGTTTCACGTACGTCATTTGATTGGGGGGTAAGAGTTCCATCTAACCCTAAACATGTAGTTTATGTATGGATTGATGCTTTAGTAAACTATATTTCTTCTCTTGGATATTTATCAGATGATGATTCATTATTCCAAAAATATTGGCCAGCAGATGTACATTTAATGGCAAAAGAAATCGTTCGTTTCCATTCTATTATTTGGCCTATCTTACTTATGGCTCTTGATTTACCTTTACCGAAAAAAGTATTCGCGCACGGATGGATTTTAATGAAAGATGGAAAAATGAGTAAATCTAAAGGTAATGTAGTAGATCCTAATGTTCTCATTGATCGTTATGGTTTAGATGCTACACGCTATTACTTAATGCGTGAATTACCATTCGGATCTGACGGCGTATTTACTCCGGAGGCATTTGTTGAACGTACTAATTTCGACTTAGCAAATGATTTAGGTAACTTAGTTAACCGTACGATTTCTATGATTAATAAATATTTCCAAGGAGAGCTCCCTGCATATCAAGGACCAAAACATGAATTGGATGAAGATATGGAAGCATTAGCACTTGAAACTGTGAAGAACTTCCATGACAATATGGAAAGTTTCCAATTCTCAGTAGCATTATCTACAGTTTGGAAGTTAATAAGTCGAACAAATAAATACATCGATGAAACCACTCCATGGGTTTTAGCTAAAGATGAAAGTCAAAAAGATATGTTAGGAAATGTAATGGCACACTTAGTTGAAAATATTCGTTTTGCAACTGTATTATTGCGCCCATTTTTAACACATGCGCCTAAAGAAATTTTCAAACAATTGAATATTAATAATTCAGATTTATACGAATTATCAAGTTTAGAGCATTATGGTGCATTACAAGAACCAATTATGGTTACTGAAAAACCTTCTCCAATCTTCCCAAGATTAGATTCAGAGGATGAAATTGCATTTATTAAAGAATCAATGCAACCACCTAAATCTAATGAAGATGATAAAGAAGAAGTACCAAGTAAATCGCAAATTGATATTAAAGATTTTGATAAAGTTGAAATTAAAGCTGCAACTGTTATTGATGCAGAAAATGTACCGAAATCAGATAAATTATTAAAAATACAAGTTGATTTAGGAGCAGAACAACGTCAGATTGTTTCAGGTATTGCGAAATTCTATCGTCCAGAAGATATTATTGGTAAAAAAGTGGCTGTTGTAACTAACCTAAAGCCAGCAAAATTAATGGGTCACAAATCTGAAGGTATGATATTATCAGCTGAAAAAGATAAAGTATTAACGTTAGTAAGCTTACCGAGTGCAATTCCAAATGGTGCAATTATAAAATAAATATAGCCGTTAGGAGAGATAAAATGTTAATAGATACACATGTTCATTTAAATGACGAACAATATGATGAAGATTTAAGTGAAGTGATATCTCGTGCAAGAGAAGCAGGCGTTGACCGTATGTTTGTCGTGGGATTTGATACTAAGACAATTGAACGTACTATGGAACTGATTGATGAATATGACTTTATTTATGGTATTATCGGTTGGCATCCTGTAGATGCAATAGATTTTACTGAAGAACGTTTAGAATGGATTGAATCATTAGCTCAGCATCCTAAAATTATCGGTATTGGAGAAATGGGATTAGATTATCATTGGGATAAATCTCCAGCTGATGTTCAAAAAGAAGTGTTTAGAAAGCAAATTGCTTTAGCTAAACGCGTTAAGTTACCTATTGTCATTCATAATCGTGAAGCAACTCAAGATTGTGTAGATATTTTAATGGAAGAACATGCAGAAGAAGTTGGAGGCATTATGCATAGTTTTAGTGCATCACCTGAAATTGCAGATGTCATTATTAATAAACTTAATTTCTATGTGTCATTAGGCGGACCAGTCACATTCAAAAATGCAAAACAACCTAAAGAGGTCGCTAAACATGTTCCAATGGATCGCTTATTAGTTGAAACAGATGCACCTTATTTATCTCCACATCCTTATAGAGGAAAACGTAATGAACCTGAACGTGTCACGCTTGTTGCACAACAAATTGCAGATTTACGTGATATGACATACGAAGAGGTATGTCGTCAAACTACAGAAAATGCAGAAAGATTATTTAACTTAAATTAATAATCCTCAGTATGAGAAAGATGTAAAACATCATCTATCGTAATGCTATCTAATAGTGAATGACGATAATATGTGCATCTTTCTCATTTTTTATAGTATAACCGTTATAATAGAAATGAGATTAAGTGAAAGGTAATGGTAAATGAATATGAGAATAAATGAATTTATCGTTGTCGAAGGCAGAGATGACACAGAACGAGTTAAAACAGCTGTGGAATGTGATACGATTGAAACAAATGGAAGTGCCATTAATAGAGAAACGTTAGCAGTGATTCAGAATGCTCAAGAAACAAGAGGCGTGATTGTATTAACTGATCCTGACTTTCCAGGTGATAGAATTAGAAATATTATTACTGAACACGTACCAGGAGTTAAACATGCCTATGTCGATCGTGAAAAAGCGAAAAATAAGCGTGGAAAAATTGGGATAGAACATACACATCCTGAAGATATAAAGAAAGCCTTAATGCATGTGAGTTCTCCTTTTGAAGAAGGAGAAGAGTCGATAGATAAAAGTGTATTAATTGATTTAGGTTTAATTATTGGTAAAGATGCGAGACGTAAGAGAGAAATACTTGGACGTAAATTGCATATTGGACATTCTAATGGCAAACAATTACTAAAAAAATTAAATGCTTTTGGTTATACTGAAGAAGACGTACGACGTGCATTATCAATGGATAAGGAGAATAAGTAAAGATGGATAGAAAAGATATAGCTACACCTTCTAGAACAAAAGAACTATTAAATCAATTTGACTTTAATTTTAAGAAAAGCTTAGGTCAAAATTTCTTAGTAGATGTTAATATTATTCATAAAATTATTGATGCAAGTCATATTGATAAGTCGACAGGCATAATTGAAGTGGGTCCTGGTATGGGATCATTAACAGAGCAACTCGCTAAAAGTGCTAAAAAAGTGTTGTCATTTGAAATCGATCAACGTTTAATTCCAGTTTTAAAAGAAACACTTCATCCCTACGACAATGTAACAATTATAAATGAAGATATATTAAAAGCTGATATAGCTGCATCTGTGAACACGTATTTAAATGATTGCGATAAAATTATGGTAGTAGCGAATTTACCTTACTATATTACGACTCCGATTTTACTTAATTTAATGCAACAAGATATTCCCATTGATGGTTATGTAGTGATGATGCAAAAAGAAGTTGGAGAGCGTTTAAATGCAGAAGTAGGTACAAAAGCATATGGTTCTTTATCTATTGTGACTCAATATTACACAGAAACGAGTAAAGTACTCACTGTCCCTAAATCAGTGTTTATGCCGCCACCAAATGTTGACTCGATTGTTGTAAAATTGATGCAAAGAGAGGAACCTCTTGTTTCAGTAGACGATGAACAAGCTTTCTTTAAACTTGCAAAAGCTGCTTTTGCTCAAAGACGTAAAACGATTAATAATAACTATCAGAATTTCTTTAAAGATGGTAAAAAATATAAATCACAAATTCATCAATGGTTAGAAAACGCAAATATTGATCCTAAACGTCGTGGAGAAACCCTTTCTATACAAGATTTTGCACGATTGTATGAAGAAAAGAAAAATTTCCCAGAATTAGAAAATTAAATTGTTGACAAAGTGTCGCTACCTTGATAAAATTTAAATTTTATTTGACATATTACTTCAAAATGTGATATTATGTAACCTGTAGCGAGGTGGAGCAATATGCCAAAATCAATTTTGGACATCAAAAATTCTATTGATTGTCATTTAGGAAATCGTATTGTACTTAAAGCCAACGGTGGTCGAAAAAAAACAATCGAACGTTGTGGAGTGTTAAAAGAGACATATCCTTCAGTATTTATTGTTGAATTAGATCAAGATAAGCATAATTTTGAAAGAGTGTCGTATACATATACGGATGTTCTTACAGAGAATGTACAAGTTTCATTTGAAGAGGATAATCATCAAGAAGTAGTTGCACACTAAATTCGAACATATAAATATAGAGTTGTTTAGTGTACTACAAACTCTATCATTAAAAACATATTGGGTGTTGGGCTGTTTAAGTTCAACACTCTTTTTAATTCTTAATCTCTTTTAATAAAATAATAATTTAAATAAATCAAGATTTGCAGTTGAAATTAAGATCATTTATCTCCTAATTTATTAACTTTTAATTATAATTTATAATGTAACTATCAAATATTTTAAGTCTTTATGTTAAAATCATTTTAATACTATTGATGAAGAGAGGGCGGAAAAATGATATATGAAACGGCACCAGCCAAAATTAATTTGACGCTCGATACACTTTTCAAAAGAAATGATGGTTACCATGAAATTGCTATGATAATGACAACAGTAGATCTGAATGATAGATTGTCTTTTCAGAAAAGAAATGATAATAAAATTGTTGTAGATATAGAACATAACTATGTTACTAATGATCATAAAAATCTCGCCTACCAAGCAGCTAAACTGATGATGGAAACATATCAACTTAAACAAGGCGTCACGATTTCGATTGATAAAGATATTCCGGTTTCTGCTGGATTAGCTGGGGGATCAGCTGATGCTGCTGCTACGATGCGAGGAATTAATCGTTTATATGAATTAGGCGCATCTTTAGAAACACTAAGCCAATTAGGCCTTCAAATTGGGACAGATGTTCCATTTTGCATCTATAATAAAACTGCTATATGTAAAGGGAGAGGCGAAAAAATTAAATTTCTAGACAAACCTCCTTCTGCATGGGTGGTATTAGCAAAACCTAATCTTGGAATATCTTCTCCAGATATTTTTAAAGAACTTAATTTAAAAGAGGATTATGATGTACATACAGAAATGTGTGAAGAAGCGATTAGACAGGGAGATTATATGAAATTGTGTAAGAGTTTATCTAATCGTTTAGAAACCGTTTCTATGTCTATGTATCCAGAAATTAAAAAAATTAAAAATAATATGTTGCGTTGTGGTGCTGATGGAGCACTAATGAGTGGGAGTGGACCTACTGTATATGCATTCGCTCAAAAGGAGAGCCAAGCAAAGAAAGTATATAATGCTGTAAATGGCTGTTGTAACGAAGTGTATTTAGTAAGATTATTAGGATAGAAAGGCTGGAACTTATGAGGTATAAAAGAAGTGAACGTATTGTCTTTATGACACAATATTTAATGAACCATCCAAATCAGTTAATTCCATTAACTTTTTTTGTGAAAAAATTTAAACAAGCGAAGTCATCGATTAGTGAAGACGTTCAAATCATCAAAAATACGTTCCAAAAAGAAAAATTGGGAACTGTAATTACAACAGCTGGCGCAAGCGGCGGTGTAACCTATAAGCCGATGATGAGCAAAGAAGAAGCAATCGAAATTATAGAAGAAATCATTACTATGCTACAAGAAAAAGAGCGCTTATTACCAGGTGGATATTTATTTTTATCGGACTTAGTTGGTAACCCATCATTACTTAATAAAGTAGGGAAACTCATTGCTAGTATTTACATGGATGAGAAACTAGATGCAGTAGTGACGATCGCAACGAAAGGGATATCACTTGCCAATGCAGTAGCAAACGTATTAAATTTACCTGTAGTAGTTATTAGAAAAGACAATAAAGTTACTGAAGGTTCTACGGTCTCCATTAACTATGTTTCAGGCTCATCAAGAAAAATTGAAACGATGGTCTTATCGAAACGCACATTAGCTGAAAACTCAAATGTGTTAGTTGTAGATGACTTTATGAGAGCAGGCGGTTCAATAAATGGTGTAATGAATCTTATGAATGAGTTTAAAGCAGAGGTGAAAGGGGTATCTGTACTAGTAGAATCAAAAGAAGTAAAACAAAGATTGATTGAGGATTATACTTCTTTAGTCAAATTATCAGATGTTGACGAATATAATCAAGAATTTAAAGTTGAACCTGGTAATATCTTGTCTAAATTTTCTTAAAAGGAGTTATACACCATGAAAACAATTAATACTAATAAAGCACCTGAAGCGTTAGGACCATATTCTCATGCAATGGTCGTGAATAATTTAGTATTCACATCAGGACAAATTCCATTAGATACTGAAGGAAACATCGTAAGTAGCGATGTCAAAGAACAAACAAAACAAGTATTAGAAAATTTATCTGTTGTACTTGAAGAAGCAGGTTCTGATTTAAACTCTGTTGTAAAAGCAACTATTTTTATTTCTGATATGAATGAATTTCAACAAATTAATGAAGTTTATGGTAGCTACTTTAATGAGCATCAACCTGCGCGAAGTTGCGTAGAAGTGTCTCGCCTACCAAAAGACGTTAAAGTTGAAATTGAATTAGTAGGTAAAGTTAAAGGAATATAATTTACTTAATTAACACATTGTCATGCTTCTAACCACACAAAGATATATATACTAGGGGGGCTCACTGCATGAAAGTGACAGATGTAAGACTTAGAAAAATACAAACAGATGGCAGAATGAAAGCACTCGTTTCTATCACATTAGACGAAGCTTTCGTAATTCATGATTTACGCGTAATCGAAGGCAACTCAGGTCTTTTCGTTGCTATGCCAAGCAAACGTACACCAGATGGTGAATTCCGCGATATCGCACATCCAATCAATTCAGAAATGAGACAAGAAATACAGGATGCTGTGATGAAAGTATATGATGAAACTGACGAAGTGATTCCAGATAAAAATGCTTCATCAGACGTAACAGAAGAATCAGACGAAGCTTAAAATAACAAAAATCAAATCATATTTTTGATAATGGTTATTTTATTAATTATGTAAGCTAAATGACGTGGGGACGAAACTCTAAATTCAAACTTGAATTTTGTTTCGTGCCCATTTTTATTGTTTTATCGATATTTTTTGAAAATTAAATGTATGATGCAAATAATTAAACTCTGTTTACAAAATTTGTTAAATCTTGAAACTATAAGTTGAGTTAAATTATAATTACTTGTGAAGTGCAAATTTTATTGGAGGATTATTATTCATGCAAAGAAATGCAATCATATTAGCAGCTGGAAAAGGAACACGAATGAAATCAAAGAAATATAAAGTGTTACATGAGGTTGCTGGTAAACCAATGGTTGAACATGTACTGACAAATGTTAAAAAAGCGGGCGTAAATCAAATCGTCACTATCGTAGGTCACGGGGCAGAACAAGTAAAAGAGACATTAGGTAATCAGTCATTATATAGTTATCAAAATGAACAATTAGGAACTGCACATGCAGTTAAAATGGCAGAAGAACATTTACATACTCAAGAAGGTACAACATTAGTAGTATGTGGAGATACACCACTTATTACTTCAGAAACTTTACAACGTTTAATTGCACACCATGAAGAAACACAAGCACAAGTTACTGTTTTATCGGCTACAGCTCAGACGCCTTTCGGGTATGGGCGAATCGTACGTGATCAAAATCATCACCTTAATCGCATTGTAGAAGAAAAAGATGCAACAAATGCTCAAAAAGACATCAATGAAATCAGCTCAGGTATATTTGCATTTGATAATAAAACGTTATTCGAAAAACTTAAACAAGTTAAAAATGATAATGCACAGGGTGAATATTATTTACCTGACGTCGTTACTTTAATTTTAGAAGATAATGGAAAAGCAGAAGTGTATCATACTGATGACTTTGATGAAATTATGGGTGTAAATGATCGAATCATGTTAAGTCATGCTGAAAAAGCGTTGCAACATCGTATTAATCATCATCATATGAGAAATGGTGTTACAATCATTGATCCAATCACTACATTTATAGGTCCAGATGTAGAGATAGGTATGGATACTGTTATTGAGCCAGGCGTACGTATCAATGGAAAAACATTCATTGGTGAAGATACACACGTTGGTCAATATTCAGAAATTAACAACAGTCGTATTGGCAATAAAGTTCATATTATACAATCAGTCATCAATGATTCTAGTGTAGGAAATAAGACCAAAGTTGGTCCATTTGCTCAATTAAGACCTGGTTCAAATCTAGGTGCTGAAGTTAAAGTGGGTAACTTTGTAGAAGTTAAGAAAGCAGAATTAAAAGATGGTGCAAAAGTATCACACTTAAGTTATATTGGCGATGCGAAAGTTGGTGAACGTACAAATATTGGTTGTGGTTCAATCACTGTTAATTATGATGGAGTAAATAAATTTAAAACAATCATTGGAAAAGACGCTTTCATTGGTTGTAACACGAATTTGATTGCCCCTGTAACAGTAGGAGATGGCGCTTTAATTGCAGCAGGATCGACGATTACAGATGACATACCTAAAGAAAGCTTAGCATTAGCACGCGCACGTCAAGTAACCAAAGAAGGTTACAATAAAAAATAAAGATTAATATAAGATACAAAAAGACTGTGTCATTTTTCTGTTAAAGGGAATAAATGAATATATAAATATAAAATTTTGAATGTATTACTATCATGCCAAGTTGAGTGATACGTAATAAACATATTATTGGTCAGTTTTTAGTGGAATATAGTAAAAATGCTAGAATTTTTATATAATAGTATTGTCTAAGTAAAAAATTGGAGGACTATAAATGTTAAATAATGAGTACAAAAATTCGTCTTTAAAGATTTTTTCTTTAAAGGGAAATGAACCATTAGCACAAGAGGTTGCTGATCGTGTAGGAATCGAATTAGGGAAATGTTCTGTTAAACGCTTCAGTGACGGTGAAATTCAAATTAATATTGAAGAAAGTATTCGTGGATGTGATGTATTTATCATTCAACCGACTTCTTATCCAGTTAACTTACATTTAATGGAATTATTAATTATGATTGACGCATGTAAACGTGCCTCTGCAGCAAATATCAATATTGTTGTTCCTTATTATGGTTATGCGCGCCAAGATAGAAAAGCGCGTAGTCGTGAACCAATTACTGCAAAATTAGTAGCAAATTTAATTGAAACTGCTGGTGCAAATCGTATGATTGCTTTAGATTTACATGCACCACAAATTCAAGGTTTCTTCGATATTCCAATCGATCACCTAATGGGCGTACCGATTATTGGACAATATTTTGAAAATGATCCTAACATCAACCCAGAAGAATGTGTTGTTGTATCTCCGGATCATGGCGGGGTAACACGCGCACGTAAATTAGCAGACATTTTAAAAACTCCGATTGCTATTATTGATAAACGTCGTCCTAAACCAAACGTGGCAGAAGTGATGAATATCGTTGGTGAAATTGAAGGACGTACAGCTATTATTATCGATGACATTATTGATACGGCAGGAACAATTACTTTAGCTGCTCAAGCATTAAAAGATAAAGGTGCGAAAGATGTATATGCTTGTTGTACACATCCTGTACTCTCAGGTCCTGCAAAAGAACGTATTGAAAATTCAGCGATTAAAGAACTTATTGTTACAAATTCAATCTTACTTGACGATAGTCAAAAACCATCAAACATCAAAGAATTATCTGTAGCTGGTTTAATAGCACAAGCTATTGTTCGTGTATATGAACGTGAGTCAGTAAGTGTATTATTTGACTAAAATTTACAAATGAGTTTGACTTATTATTTTTAAACATGTATAATTTATTCGTTCGTGATTTAACGAATAAATAAACACTTGCAAGCAATATTTAAATTGATGGGCAAGTGAGGAGAAGTTAAGACAATATATTATTATTGTTTCAACTTGAAAATGAAAGGTGGAAATACGAATGGCTTCATTAAAGTCAATCATTCGTCAAGGTAAACAAACTCGTTCTGACCTTAAAAAATTACGTAATACAGGTAAAGTACCTGCTGTTGTTTATGGTTATGGTACTAAAAACACTTCAGTTAAAGTAGATGAAGTTGAATTCATCAAAGTCATCCGTGAAGTTGGACGTAACGGTGTTATTGATTTAGGCGTGGGTTCTAAAACAATTAAAGTTATGGTATCAGATTATCAATTTGATCCACTTAAAAACCAAATTACTCATATCGACTTCTTAGCTATTAACATGACTGAAGAACGTACTGTTGAAGTACCAGTTCAATTAGTTGGTGAAGCAGTTGGCGCTAAAGAAGGCGGCGTAGTTGAACAACCATTATTTGATTTACAAGTTACAGCAACTCCAGAAAATATCCCAGAATCAATTGAAGTAGATATCACTGATTTACAAATAAATGATAGCTATTCAGTTGGGGATATTAAAGTATCTGGTGATTTCACAATTGAAAACGATCCAGAAGAATCTGTTGTTACAGTAGTTCCTCCAACTGATGAACCTTCTGAAGAAGAAATCGAAGCAATGGAAGGTGAATCAGCAACTGAAGAACCTGAAGTAGCTGGTGAAGACAAAGAAGACAAAGAAGACGAAGAAAATAAAGACGAAGAATAATTCGTTGATGACTATGTATTCACTTTAAGTGAGAATGTCTTTAATTAAATTGATAGAAAGAGCCTGATACATGTTCATATGTAGAAGGCTTTTTCTTATGTATATCGGACATTTAAAAAATGAATGTTAAAATAAAGTTGAAGATTGATAACTTATAAAAGAGTGGGTTACGAAATCATTGAATTTCTTTCCTACTCTCTTTTTGTATTATATTGAGTAATATTATAAAATAAGGAGTAATCGACACATATTAAATTAAATGTTCAAATCAATCAAAAAGATGAACACAATGGAGGTTGCAACGTATGAAATGTATTGTGGGTCTTGGTAATATAGGTAAACGTTTTGAACGAACAAGACACAATATTGGCTTTGAAGTGATTGACTATATTTTAGATAAAAATCAATTTACATTAGATAAACAAAAATTCAAAGGCGCTTATACTATTGAACGTTTAAATGGGGATAAAGTGCTATTTATCGAGCCAATGACTATGATGAATTTATCAGGAGAAGCTGTAGGACCTTTAATGGATTACTATAATGTAGAAGTTGAAGATTTAATCGTTTTATACGATGATATGGATTTATCTCAAGGGCATATTCGTCTACGTCAAAAAGGAAGTGCAGGTGGACATAATGGAATGAAATCGATTATTAAACATTTAGGTACAGATCAATTTAAGCGTATTCGTATTGGAGTAGGAAGACCAACGAATGGTATGTCAGTTCCAGATTATGTATTACAAAAATTTTCTAATGAAGAAATGATGACAATGGAAAAAGTAATTGAACATGCTGCACAAGCAGTGGAAGCATTTATTGAGACGTCTCGTTTCGATCATGTTATGAATGAATATAATGGAGAAGTCAATTGAGAATGATTATTTCTGACTATATTCAAAATGACAAACGATTCCAGGAACTTGACGAAGTCTTTGGCAACCAAAATATTTTAGTTACAGGTTTATCTCCCTCAGCCAAAGCAACCATTATTGCTGAAAAATACTTGAATGATGATAAGCAAATGCTATTAATCACAAATAATTTATATCAAGCAGACAAATTAGAAACTGATATATTGCAATACATTGATCATTCTGAAGTTTATAAATATCCAGTCCAAGATATTATGACAGAGGAATTTTCAACTCAAAGCCCACAACTTATGAGTGAACGTGTTAGAACTTTAACGGCATTATCTCATGATAAGAAAGGGTTATTTATCGTTCCTTTAAATGGTTTGAAAAAATGGTTAACTCCAGTAGAATTGTGGAAACATCATCAAATGACTTTAGAAGTTGGCGATGATATCGATGTGGATGAATTTTTAAATAAACTAGTAAACATGGGATATCGACGTGAGAGTGTCGTTTCTCACATTGGTGAGTTTTCTCTACGAGGCGGCATCATTGATATTTACCCCCTTATCGGTCAACCAGTTAGAATTGAATTGTTTGACACTGAAGTCGACTCGATTCGAGACTTTGATGTAGAAACACAACGTTCAAATGATAATGTTGAAAAGGTAGATATCACTACAGCGAGTGATTATATTATTACGGAAGATGTGATTAATCATCTTCAAACAGAATTACAAAAAGCATATGAACAAACACGTCCTAAAATTGATAAATCTGTACGAAATGATTTGAAAGAAACATATGAAAGTTTTAAATTATTTGAATCCACTTTCTTTGATCATCAATTACTTCGCCGTCTAGTTGCTTTTATGTATGACACACCTTCTACACTAATCGATTATTTCCAAAAAGATGCCATTGTAGTAGTTGATGAATATAATCGTATTAAAGAAACTGAAAAGACATTGACTACTGAAGTAGATGATTTTATCCAGAACTTAATTGAAAGTGGTAACGGATTTATTGGGCAGTCATTTATGGAATATGATGGGTTTGAAACGTTAATCAATCATTATCCAGTCACATATTTCACTTTATTTACATCGTCTATGCCAGTGAAGTTGCAACATATTATTAAATTTTCATGTAAGCCAGTGCAACAATTTTATGGACAATATGACATTATGCGTTCAGAATTTCAACGTTATGTAAGCAATAATTACACTATTGTAGTACTTGTAGAAACTGAAACGAAAGTTGAGCGTATTCAATCGATGCTTAATGAAATGCATATTCCTACTGTTACAAATATTCACTCAGAGATTGAAAGTGGACAAGCAATTGTAACAGAAGGTAGTCTATCAGAAGGTTTCGAACTGCCTTATATGCAACTTGTTGTAATTACGGAACGAGAATTATTTAAAACCAAACAGAAAAAACAACGAAAACGGACTAAAACAATTTCTAATGCTGAAAAAATTAAATCTTATCAAGATTTAAATGTTGGAGATTATGTTGTCCATGTGCACCATGGTGTGGGACGTTATTTAGGCGTTGAAACACTAGAAGTTGGAGACGTCCATAGAGATTATATTAAATTACAATATAAAGGAACCGATCAACTTTTTGTACCTGTTGATCAAATGGATCAAGTACAAAAATATGTTGCTTCAGAAGATAAATCGCCTAAATTAAATAAACTAGGCGGCTCAGAATGGAAAAAAACGAAAGCCAAAGTACAACAAAGTGTTGAAGATATCGCAGATGAACTTATTGCACTATATAAAGAACGAGAAATGTCAGTAGGTTATCAATATGGTGAAGATACGGCTGAGCAACATGATTTCGAAATGGACTTCCCATATGAACTTACACCAGACCAAGCTAAATCTATTGAAGAAATTAAAGAAGATATGGAAAAAGAACGTCCAATGGATCGCTTGCTATGTGGAGATGTGGGTTACGGAAAAACTGAAGTTGCTGTACGCGCGGCCTTTAAAGCTGTCATGGAAGGCAAACAAGTTGCCTTTTTAGTGCCTACAACGATTCTAGCGCAACAACACTACGAAACATTGATTGAACGGATGCAAGATTTTCCAGTAGAAATTCAGTTGATTAGTCGATTCCGTACTGCTAAGGAAGTTAGAGAGACTAAAGAAGGTCTAAAATCTGGATACGTTGATATCGTTGTTGGAACACATAAACTATTGAGTAAAGACATTCAATATAAAGATCTAGGATTACTTATTGTCGATGAAGAACAACGTTTTGGCGTACGTCATAAAGAACGTATTAAAACATTGAAAACCAATGTAGATGTATTGACACTTACAGCCACGCCAATTCCAAGAACATTGCATATGAGTATGCTTGGTGTACGTGACTTATCTGTCATCGAAACACCTCCAGAAAACCGCTTCCCTGTACAAACCTATGTATTAGAGCAAAATAGTAATTTTATTAAAGAGGCTTTAGAACGTGAACTTTCTCGTGATGGACAAGTATTCTACCTTTACAATAAAGTACAGTCTATTTATGAAAAGCGTGAACAGTTACAAATGTTGATGCCAGAAGCAAACATTGCTGTTGCTCATGGACAGATGACAGAGCGAGATTTGGAAGAAACCATGTTGAGTTTTATTAATGGAGAGTACGACATTTTAGTTACAACAACCATTATAGAAACAGGTGTCGATGTGCCTAATGCGAACACATTAATCATAGAAGAAGCGGATCGTTTTGGTTTAAGTCAACTTTATCAATTACGTGGTAGAGTTGGACGTTCAAGTCGTATTGGATATGCTTACTTCTTACATTCTGCTAATAAAGTATTAACAGAAACAGCTGAAGAACGTTTACAAGCGATTAAAGAATTCACTGAATTAGGTTCAGGATTTAAAATTGCCATGCGTGATTTAAATATACGTGGAGCCGGTAATTTATTAGGTAAGCAACAACATGGATTCATTGATTCAGTAGGTTTTGATTTGTATTCTCAAATGTTAGAAGAAGCGGTAAACGAAAAACGTGGTATTACAGAAGAAACCCCTGATGCACCAGATGTTGAAATGGAATTACACTTAGACGCGTATTTACCAGCAGAGTATATTCAAAATGAACAAGCTAAAATAGAAATTTATAAGAAATTGCGTAAAGTTGAAACTGAAGAACAGCTTTTTGATGTGAAAGATGAATTACTTGATCGCTTCAATGATTATCCTGTAGAAGTAGAACGTTTATTAGAAATGGTAGAAATTAAAATACATGCTTTACATGCAGGCGTGACATTGATTAAAGATAAAGGAAAACAAATTGAAGTATTTCTTTCAACTAAAGGTACAGAACAGATAAATGGTGAAGAATTATTTAAACAAACTCAACCTTTAGGACGAACAATGAAGTTGGGTGTTAAAGAAGGTAAAATGCATATTACTCTAACAAAATCTAAACAGTGGTTAGAAAACTTAAAATTCTTAGTAAAATGTCTTGAAGGAAGTATGGAACTTGAGTACGAATTATAAATCGTCATCTGAAGTTTCATCTTCTTCTAAGAATTCACGACAACATTCAGCATTTAATGGCGTAGTGATTTTAACGCTTGCTTTAGTCATTGTTAAAGTATTAAGTGCAATTTATCGAGTTCCATATCAAAATATTTTAGGTGACTCTGGATTATATGCCTATCAACAAATTTATCCTATTGTAGCGCTAGGTATGATACTATCAATGAATGCAGTTCCTAGTGCTGTCACTCAAGTATTTGGAAGTCACAGTGGAACTGAAGTATTTTCAAAAACACTTCTAAGATTTCAAATGATAGGTCTTATTATTTTTAGTGTGATTTTAGTATTCTCCCATCCATTAGCACTGTTAATGGGAGATGCTCACTTAGCACCAATGCTAAAAATGGCAAGTTTTAGCTATTTGTTTATAGGAATCCTGGGTGTGATTAGAGGCTTTTATCAAAGTAGACAACAAATGAATATACCAGCTATTTCACAAGTAATAGAACAATGTATTCGTGTGTGTGTTATTATTATAGCTATTTTAATGTTTATGTTTAAAGAATGGACCATTTATCAAGCTGGAGCACTTGCAATATTAGCCTCAGCCCTTGGATTTTTAGGTTCTAGTCTATATTTATTAGCAACAAGACCTTTCCGATTACAATTAAATCAGCACTCATATCCTCTTCCTTGGAAACAGCTAATACTTGCGACTCTCGTATTTGCATTAAGTCAATTATTAGTTATTTTATGGCAATTTATAGATAGTTTTACAGTCGTTCATATGCTACAAACATATGGTTTAGGATTTAGAGAAGCGATTATGCAAAAAGGGATCTATGATAGAGGTGCTTCATTTATTCAAATAGGTTTAATAGTGACAACTACATTTAGCTTTGTCCTAATTCCATTACTTACAGATGCAATGTCTGATCATAATCATGTTCTTATGAATCGTTATACAAATGCATCTTTAAAAATCACACTACTCATTAGCGTAGCAGCAGGTATAGGTCTTATTAATATACTACCGATGATGAACCATGTATTTTTCAAAACAGATCAATTAAGCTTCACACTTAGTATTTATATGCTTACTGTAATTGGTGTATCGCTTATCATGATGGACATCGCACTTTTACAAGTGATGAATCAAATTCGCCCTATTTTTATTGGTGTGATGTCAGGACTACTATTTAAAATTATCTTTAATGTGATTTTTATTCACTTTATGGGAATTTTAGGTGCAAGTATAAGCACAGTGCTTTCGCTTATGATATTTGTTACTATTTTACATTATGAGGTCGTTAAATATTATCGTTTTAATCGCATGCGCGCGTTTATTGTTAAATTGATGAGTGCGCTCATTATAATGTCAGTAGTCATACAGGGGTTGCGAATGTTATTACCTCCTGTAGGCCGTTTAGGAAGTCTAATTGAGTTGTTAATTATAGTAGGAATAGGGGGTCTCATATTCCTATTCCTTGTTATGTATATGAATATTTTAGGATATAAAGAATTAAAACACTTACCATTCGGCGATAAACTGTATCGCATAAAGAAAGGAAGATAGATATGACGCATACCCTTACCATTGTTGGTATAGGCAATCATAGTATGGATGATTTACCTTTAGGTGTCTATCGCTTTTTGAAACAGCAACAGAGTGTATATGCAAGGACACTCGAACATCCTGTTATTAAAGATTTAAAAAGTGACATTGAATTTAAAAGCTTTGATGACGTGTACGAAAAGTATGATCAATTTGAAGCGGTGTATCAACATATTGTTGAAACTTTAATAGAAGAAACGCGTATACAAGATACTGTTTACGTAGTGCCTGGACATCCTCGTGTAGCTGAAACGACGACTGCTAAATTACTTGATTACAATAAAAATAATGATGATATACATGTAAAGATTTTAGGTGGGAAAAGTTTTATAGATGATATATTTGTCGCAATCGATGAAGATCCTAATGATGGATTTACATTATTAGATGGTACTATTTTGAAAGAAAACACATTAAATATTCGAACACATACTCTCATTACACAAGTATATAGTGCGATGATTGCAGCAGATGTTAAACTCACATTAATGGAACGTTATCCAGACGATTTTAAAGTGAAGATAGTTACAGGCGCTAATAGTCAAGGCGCTAAAGTATTAGAAGTACCGTTATTTGAGTTAGATCATAATGAGGATATGTTTAACAATCTGACAAGTGTATTTGTGCCTAAAATAACGCGTGATGAAGATATGT
Source organism: Staphylococcus sp. HMSC072H03 (assembly GCF_001809305.1). Taxonomy (NCBI): domain Bacteria; kingdom Bacillati; phylum Bacillota; class Bacilli; order Caryophanales; family Staphylococcaceae; genus Staphylococcus; species Staphylococcus sp. HMSC072H03. Next base: position 12,257 of record NZ_KV796879.1, on the reverse strand, counting down.
ATACTGATTTTGATTTTGCAGTTTATATTATTGACCATCTAGTGGATGATGAAAAAGGCTGTCCGTGGGATCGTGTGCAAACGCACGAATCACTTAAACGTTATTTATTAGAAGAAACATTTGAATTGTTTGAAGCAATAGATAATGAAGATGATTGGCATATGATTGAAGAACTCGGAGATATCTTATTACAAGTGCTACTTCATGCGAGTATTGGTAAAAAAGAAGGATATATGGATATTAAAGAAGTTATTGAAAGTTTAAATGCTAAAATGATTCGTCGACATCCTCACATATTCGGAGATAAAACAGTTGAAACAATAGAAGATTTAAATGATGTCTGGAAGAATGCAAAAGCAAAAGAAGGTAAAATACCTCGTGTGAAATTTGAGAAAGTATTTGCAGACCATTTTATGACATTGTATGATAAAACCAAAAATAAGGATTTTAATGAAGAAACCCTTAAAAATTATTTACAACAAGGGGAGAATGATAAATGAGATTAGATAAATATTTAAAAGTATCAAGACTTGTAAAACGTCGTACACTTGCTAAAGAAATTAGTGATCAAGGACGTGTAACAATTAACGGTAATGTAGCTAAAGCTGGCACAGATGTAAAAGTGGAAGACGAATTAGTCATTCGTTTTGGACAAAAACGTGTAACGGTTAAAGTAACTGGATTAAGTGAACATGCCTCAAAAGAAAATGCTAAAAATATGTATGAACTGATTAAAGAAGAACGAGTTCAACCATCTGCACAATCTGAAGAAGTGTAGTCTATGATTGAAACGTTTAAAGGAGGTGACAAGTTATGAGTAAAAAGGTAGAACATATTGATAATCAATATACTTCAGAACGAAATCGAAAGAAACAACGTCAACAAAAACGAATGCGTGTCGTTCGTCGAAGAGTAACAGTTTTTGGAGGATTATTATTAGCGATTATTATTATTCTATCTATCATGCTTGTCTTCCAAAAACAAAGTAACAATCAAGCAACAATAGAACGAAAGCATAAAGAAGAACAATTTCAGAAGAAACAAGATGAGGAAATAGCATTAAAAGAAGAGCTTAATAATCTTAACGATAAAGATTATATAGAGAAAGTTGCTCGAGATGACTATTATTTAAGTAACAATGGAGAAATTATTTTTAAATTGCCTAATGATAAATCATCGTCTAATTCTAAATCCTCTAGTAATAATTAAAAAGAGTAGGCAACTTTAAAAATTAAAGTAAAACGCTTAATTTAAAATAATCGTTTTATAGCATTGTGTAAATTTTAAAACAGGAATATAATAAGGTTAAAATTGAAACATTATCGGGAGGATTTATTTAGAATATGTCAATCGAAGTAGGAAACAAGCTAAAAGGTAAAGTGACAGGTATCAAAAAATTTGGTGCGTTTGTAGAATTACCTGAAGGTAAAAGTGGCTTAGTTCATATTAGTGAAGTTGCTGATAATTATGTTGAAAATGTAGAAGATCATTTATCAGTTGGAGATGAAGTGGAGGTAAAAGTTTTATCTATTGCAGATGATGGTAAAATCAGTCTCTCAATTAAAAAAGCGAAAGATCGTCCTCGTCGTCCACATCACAAATCTAATCAAAATAAACCGCCTCAACAAAAAGCAGAAGATTTTGAAAAGAAATTAAGTAATTTCTTAAAAGACAGTGAAGACAAATTGACTTCTATTAAACGTCAAACAGAATCAAGACGTGGTGGTAAAGGATCTAGACGTTAATTATATCTGTGTGAATAAATATAGCTAAGTTAACGGAGCCCTGGTTCCAATCATTTATTCTAGATTAATATGTATTGATAATAACTTAAGGGCATAAGATCATGTAAGATCTATGCCAGGGGTGAGATAAAGAACTGAAATTAAAGTTCTATCTCACTCTTTTTTCGTTATATCAATTATTTAGCCTAAGTCAGGAGGTTCAGTAATGTGAAAGTGAAAACGTCTCTTTGGAAAAAGACGGATCATTTAGCTGTTGCAGTATCTACAGGGATTGATAGTATGTGTTTATTATATAAATTATTAAATGACTTATCACATTCATATCAATCTATAACATGCTTGCATGTAAATCATGGTTTGAGAGATGCATCTGTCGAAGAAGAACGATTTATTAAACAATTCTGCAAGCAACATCAAATCCCCTGTTATGTTAAACAGTTAGATTTATCTAAAATAGTAGAAAAAGGAAAAAGTATTCAATCTGAAGCGAGAGATTTACGTTATCAATGGTTTGATGAGATGATGAGTAAGATAAATGCTGATGTGTTATTAACTGCTCATCATTTAAATGATCAACTTGAAACGATTTTTTATCGCGTTTTTACTGGTCGATCAACACGCAATTCATTAGGGATGAATGAATGTACTGAGCGAAATCATTATTTTATTTGTCGTCCTCTGATAGAGACATATAAAAATGATATAAAACAATATCAAACCATTCACCATGTGCCTTTTTATGAAGATGAATCTAATCACCATAATAAATATGCAAGAAATGACATTCGCAATCGACTTTTACCAGCTATTGATGAAAATAAGGACTTCAATGTGGAACAATTATTAAAGTTGAAACATTGGCATGATATGCAATTACAACTTACACAACAACGAATAAGTTGTTTTATAGAACAACATGTTAACTTTCACCTTAATAAAGAACGTATACAATTATCTCGAGCGTCTTTTAATCAACTAGATGAAATTTCAAAAATGATTTTATTAGATCGTTTATTTGAGATGCTTCAGTTAAATAAATCGTTTTCAGAAAAAAATTATAATGAATGGTTCGAACAAATTGAGAGTAAACAATCTCAAATTAAAATTCCCCTCACTGAAAAATGGATAATTCAAATTGCATATGATAAATTTATAATAATGGCTCATTATGAACAATCTCTACTTGAAGAACAAATTGTTACACATCCTTATACATATCAATTTGGTCATTATTTAATTACAATTCATCCAAATGAGAATGATGAAGCAATAGATTGGCCTCTAACGATTCGAACACGTAGAGATGGAGATAAGTTTAAGTTAAATGGTAGTCATGGACATAAAAAAGTAAGTCGTTTATTTATTGATAAAAAAATTGATAGCATAGAACGTACACAAATACCTATCATTTTAGATGCAAAACAACGAGTGATAGCTATAGGACAACTTTATGTGGCGACAAGCTTTAAACATATAATAGATATTAAAAAAATTGGAGATGACTCATAAATGAAAGATGATTTAAAAGATATTTTATTAACTGAAGAAGAAATCCAAGAAATTTGTAAAGATTTAGGTGAACAATTAACGAGAGATTACAAAGATAAACCACTTGTTTGTGTTGGTATCCTTAAAGGTTCAGTTATGTTTATGGCAGATTTAATTAAACGTATTGATACACATTTAGCAATTGATTTTATGGATGTTTCAAGTTATCACGGTGGTACAGAATCAACAGGAGAAGTACAAATTTTAAAAGACTTAAGTGCTTCTATTGAAAACAAAGATGTACTTATTATTGAAGATATTTTAGAAACAGGTACAACTTTAAAATCAATTACTGAATTACTACAATCACGCAAAGTTAACTCATTAGAAATCGTTACATTGTTAGATAAACCAAACCGTCGTAAAGCGGATATTGAAGCCAAATACGTTGGCAAAAAAATACCTGATGAGTTTGTAGTAGGATATGGTTTAGATTATGCTGAGCATTATCGAAATCTTCCTTACATTGGTACATTAAAACCGGAAATTTACAATAAATAAAATTTTATAATGTATTAGCAAATACAATAGATAGATTTTTAAATATAATAACTATACTAACGATATAAATTAGTGTAGACTCATTTTATATTCAAAATTGTCATTTTGTGAAACGACTATACATAGATATGTAAAGCCGAAAACAAAGAATGAGTAAATGATGAATATAAAATAATTAACTAGAATTAGAAAAGCGCTACAAAAGTTGAAATACTAGCCTTTATAAGCTAGATTATGTTACAATTTTTGTTAGCTTTATTATAGAAATAGGAGGAAATGACGCATGCAGAAAGCTTTTCGCAATGTGCTAGTTATCGCAATTATTGGCGTTATTATATTCGGTGTTTTCTCATATATCAATGGTAATGGAAATACACCGAAACAACTTTCCTATTCACAGTTTGTAGAGAAATTGGATAAAGGTGATCTTAAAACTTTAGAAATCCAACCTGAACAAAATGTGTACTTGGTAAGTGGTAAAACTAAAAATGATGAAGATTATTCTTCAACGATTTTATACAATAACGAAAAAGATTTACAAAAAATAACAAGTGAAGCTCGTAGCCAAAAAGGATTAGATTTTACAGTTAAAGAAGAAGAAAAACAAAGTGTCTTTGTCAGTATGTTGACAACGCTTATTCCTGTATTAATTATTGCTTTCTTATTTATATTCTTCCTTAGCCAAGCACAAGGTGGCGGCGGTGGAGGTCGTATGATGAACTTTGGTAAATCCAAAGCAAAAATGTACGACAATCAAAAACGTCGTGTTCGCTTCTCAGATGTTGCTGGGGCAGACGAAGAAAAACAAGAGTTAATTGAAATTGTAGATTTCTTAAAAGATAATAAGAAATTTAAGAAAATGGGTTCAAGAATTCCTAAAGGTGTCTTACTTGTAGGCCCACCAGGTACAGGTAAAACATTATTAGCACGTGCCGTTGCAGGTGAAGCTGGAGCTCCATTCTTCTCAATCAGTGGTTCTGACTTCGTTGAAATGTTTGTAGGTGTTGGTGCAAGTCGAGTACGTGATTTATTTGAAAATGCTAAGAAAAATGCACCATGTATTATTTTCATAGACGAAATTGATGCTGTTGGTCGTCAACGTGGTGCAGGTGTTGGTGGCGGTCACGATGAACGTGAACAAACGCTTAACCAATTATTAGTTGAAATGGATGGTTTCGGTGAGAATGAAGGTATCATTATGATTGCAGCAACCAACCGTCCTGACATTTTAGACCCTGCATTATTACGTCCTGGTCGTTTCGATAGACAAATTCAAGTAGGTCGTCCAGATGTTAAAGGCCGTGAAGCGATTCTTCATGTTCATGCTAAAAACAAACCACTTGATGAAACTGTCGATTTAAAAGCTATTTCTCAAAGAACGCCTGGTTTCTCTGGTGCTGATTTAGAAAACCTATTGAACGAAGCATCATTAATTGCCGCACGTGAAGGTAAAAATAAAATTGATATGCGTGATATTGAAGAAGCAACAGACCGAGTGATTGCGGGTCCAGCGAAAAAATCTCGTGTTATTTCTGATAAAGAACGTAATATTGTAGCACATCATGAAGCAGGGCATACAGTCATTGGTATGGTACTTGATGAAGCAGAAGTTGTACACAAAGTAACGATTGTGCCTCGTGGACAAGCAGGTGGTTACGCAATGATGTTACCTAAACAAGACCGCTTCTTAATGACAGAACCAGAATTGTTAGATAAAATTTGTGGTCTTTTAGGTGGTCGTGTATCTGAAGATATTAACTTCCATGAAGTATCAACTGGTGCTTCAAACGACTTTGAAAGAGCAACACAAATTGCACGTTCAATGGTCACTGAATATGGTATGAGTAAGAAATTAGGACCTTTACAATTCTCTACAAGCGGTGGCGGTCAAGTCTTCTTAGGTAAAGATATGCAAGGTGAACCTAACTATTCAGGCCAAATTGCTTATGAAATTGATAAAGAAGTTCAACGTATTATTAAAGAACAATATGAACGTTGTAAACAAATTTTATTAGAACATGAATCACAATTGAAACTGATTGCTAAAACATTATTAACTGAAGAAACACTAGTAGCAGAACAAATACGTTCATTATTCTATGATGGTGTTTTACCAACAGTGGATTATGATGCAGCTAAAGTGGTAAAAGATGAAGATAAAGATGATTCTGAGTTCTCAAACGGTAAATATGGTAAATCTTATGATGACATTCGTGAAGAACAACTTGAAGAAGGTCGTAAAGATGAAGCAGAAGACCGCAGAGAAGATGACAGAATCGATCATGATAAAAACAATCATCGTTCAGACCGTAATCAATCTCAAAATCATTCACAACGAAATGATAGAGATGAAACAGGTTATGAACAATCTCCAAATATAGAGCATCCAACAGATTCAAATCATAGAGAATCATAGCTAGTCATAAAAACTCTTTCGACTCGGGTTAAATAACCTTAATCGAAAGAGTTTTTAATATGATATAGGAGCATTATATACCCTAGAGCAAGTTACTTCATATTCTTAAATAAGCAGTGTAAAATAGATATTCTTAATAAAGGATTTAATATTAGATTTTAAAATAAATGAAACAAACGAAATAAAATAACATAAAGGAGAGATTAGAGTAATGACACATGATTATATTGTTAAATCATTGGCTTTTGATGGAGAAGTACGTGCGTATGCTGCATTAACAACTGAATCAGTTCAAGAAGGCCAAACACGTCACTATACATGGCCTACAGCTTCAGCAGCGATGGGGAGAACAATGACAGCAACGTTATTAATGGGGGCAATGTTAAAAGGAGATCAAAAGCTTACTGTCACAGTAGATGGTAAGGGCCCAATTGGTCGAATTATTGCTGATGCAGATGCACAAGGAAATGTCCGTGCATATGTTGACCATCCTCAAACCCATTTTCCACTTAATGATCAAGGTAAATTGGATGTAAGACGAGCAGTAGGTACTGAGGGTGCAATTCAAGTCGTTAAGGATGTAGGAATGAAAGATTATTTCTCAGGCGCAAGTCCAATCGTTTCTGGTGAGCTTGGAGAAGATTTCACTTATTATTTTGCGACAAGTGAACAAACACCGTCATCAGTGGGATTAGGGGTACTTGTTAACCCTGATAATTCTATTAAAGCAGCGGGTGGATTTATTATACAAGTCATGCCAGGCGCTAAAGAAGAAACTATTACTAAATTAGAAAATGCAATTAACCAAATGCAGCCAGTTTCTAAATTGATTGAACAAGGCTTAACACCAGAAGGTATCTTAAATGAAATTTTAGGTGAAGAGAATGTACAAATTTTGGAAACAATGGATGCACAATTTGAATGTAATTGTAGTCATGAAAAATTCCTAAATGCAATTAAAGGTTTAGGTGAAGCAGAAATTGAAGATATGATTAAAGAAGATCATGGTGCTGAGGCCGTGTGTCATTTCTGTGGAAATAAATATCATTATTCTGAAGGCGAACTTCAAGAACTACTTGATACAATAAAAAAATAGTAGAATGTTGATGAGCAATAAACGTATGTTTATTGCTCTTTTTTTATGGGAAGAACTAAATGTAACTAATGAAAGTAAAATATTACATCATATTTAAAGAAATATCTTTGTCTTTTTAGAAAATTCTGATAGAATATAGTTATATCCGATAGAAAAACTAAGTTTTAAATTAGAAAGTTAAAGGAGCGTTTTTTCGATGGCACAAAAACCTGTAGAAAATATTACACAAATTATTGGCAACACACCGGTAGTAAAATTAAGAAACGTAGTAGATGAAGATGCGGCAGATGTATATGTAAAATTAGAGTATCAAAATCCAGGTGGCTCTGTAAAAGACCGTATTGCTTTAGCAATGATTGAAAAAGCTGAAAAAGAAGGGAAAATTAAACCTGGTGATACAATTGTAGAACCAACAAGTGGTAATACTGGTATTGGTTTAGCATTTGTTTGTGCAGCTAAAGGTTATAAAGCAGTATTTACTATGCCTGAAACAATGAGTTCTGAACGTCGCAACTTATTAAAAGCATATGGTGCGGAATTAGTGTTAACACCTGGATCTGAAGCAATGAAAGGTGCTATTAAGAAAGCTAAAGAATTGAAAGAAGAACATGGTTATTTCGAACCTCAACAATTTGAAAATCTAGCTAACCCTGAAGTACATGCATTAACAACTGGTCCTGAATTAGTTGAACAATTTGAAGGCAAACAAATTGATGCTTTCTTAGCAGGTGTTGGTACTGGCGGTACACTATCTGGTGTAGGTAAAGTCTTAAAAGAGAAATATCCTAACGTTGAAATTGTAGCAATTGAACCAGAAGGATCTCCTGTATTAAGTGGTGGAGAACCTGGACCACATAAATTACAAGGTTTAGGTGCTGGCTTTGTACCTGATACTTTAAATACTAATATTTATGATAGTATCATTAAAGTTGGTAATGAAACTGCAATGGAAACATCACGTCGTGTGGCTAAAGAAGAAGGTATCTTAGCAGGTATTTCTTCAGGCGCAGCAATTTATGCAGCAATCGAAAAAGCAAAAGAGTTAGGTAAAGGTAAAACAGTTGTAACAGTATTACCAAGTAATGGTGAACGTTACTTATCTACACCATTATATTCATTCGATGACTAATGATGATATAAGTTGATATTTGAATATCATGTTTTAAATAAGAAATGGCTGGTTTCGTAAAAGGCGGAGCCAGCTATTTTTTAGTATAAAGGTTCTTTTAGTTAACAATACTGAAATATAGACTAAATGAGTGTATCATGTGAGTATACATATTTATTTTTAAAACAAAGGATGATTGATAGTGGGTAAAACAAAAATTATGGGAATCTTAAATGTAACGCCTGATTCATTTTCAGATGGTGGTCAGTATAATTCAATTGATAACGCAGTTACACGTGCTAAAGAAATGATTGATGAAGGCGTAGATATTATTGATGTAGGAGGCGTATCAACAAGACCTGGGCACACAGAAGTGTCTTTAGAAGAAGAAATGCAACGTGTAGTGCCAGTTGTAGAAGAATTAGTAAAACTAAATGTACAAATTTCCATAGATACATATCGCAGTGAAGTTGCTGAAGCTTGTCTAAGATTAGGGGCCACAATGATTAATGACCAATGGGCTGGGTTATATGATCCTCATATTTTAGATGTAGTTGCTAAATATGAAGCGGAAATTGTGTTAATGCATAATGGAGATGGCCAACGTGACCAACCAGTTGTAGAAGAAATGCTATTAACACTTATAAAGCAAGCAAATAAAGCAGAAATGGCAGGGATTCCAAAACATAAAATATGGTTAGATCCTGGAATTGGATTTCCCAAAAGTAGAAAAGAAAAAAATGAAGTAATGGCTCGATTAGATGAATTAGTTGCTACAGAGTATCCAGTTTTATTAGCGACAAGTCGTAAAAGTTTTATTAGAGATATGATTTCTACTGATACGACACCTAAAGAAAGAGATGAGGCCACTGCTGCTACTACTGCCTATGGTATAATGAAAGGCATAAAAGCAGTTCGCGTACATAATGTTGAATTAAATGTACGTTTAGCTCAAGGTATAGATTTTTTGAAGGAGAATGAAAATGAACGACATGATCTTTCTTAAAGGGATGAAGTTTTATGGATATCATGGTGCACTCGCAGCTGAGAATGAAATAGGTCAAATTTTTTTAGTAGACGTAACTTTAAAAGTAGACTTATCAAAAGCGGGGCAGACAGATAATGTTAAAGATACTGTGCATTATGGTGAAGTATTTGAGGATGTAAAAGATATTGTTGAAGGTCCACCTTGCAATTTAATCGAGCATCTAGCTGAACGTATTGCAAAACGTATAAATTCACACTATAATCGTGTAATGGAAACGAAAGTCAGAATCACTAAAGAAAATCCACCTATACCTGGTCATTACGATGGTGTGGGTATTGAAATAGTGAGGGAGAATCGTTAATGGTACAAGCATATTTAGGTTTAGGAAGTAATATTGGTGATAGAAAACAACAACTTCTTAAGGCAATTGATTTAATTGGAAACATTAAGGGTATAAAGGTAACAAAACAATCATCGATATATGAAACTGCACCGATTGGCTATACTGATCAGCCTAATTTCTTGAATTTGTGTTTAGAGATTGAAACCGAGTTGTCACCTCAGCAATTGCTTAAGCATTGTTTAGACATTGAACAACAACTGCATCGAGTAAGAGAAATACGTTGGGGTCCTAGAACATTAGATATAGATATCTTATTATATAGTGATAATATTATTGAAACAGACAATTTAAGTATACCTCACCCACGAATGCAAGAACGTGCTTTTGTACTTATACCGTTGAACGATATTGCATCGGACAAAAAGGATCCACGATTAAATCAGAAAATTCATGATTTAGTTTTTCCAGATGATACGGTTAAGAAATATAAAGATTAAGTGCTAAGATAAGTGCTTAAATTCTTAAGATATAAATATATTTTAAGAATTTAACTATGTGACTATGTATAAAATAGTGAATGGAAAATATTTTACAATATTTTTAATAAGTACATAACATCCATTAATAGTAAAACAGGAAGATTAAAGGAGAGAGAGTAATGTCAGAAGAAATGAATGACCAAATGCAGGTTCGTCGACAAAAATTACAAGAACTTATTGATTTAGGAATTGACCCATTTGGTAAACGCTTTGAACGCACAGCTACTGCAAGTGAATTAAAAGAAAAATGGGATCATTTTTCTAAAGAAGAATTACATGAAAAAGAAGACGAAAGTCATGTTTCTATTGCAGGGCGTTTAATGACAAAACGTGGTAAAGGTAAAGCAGGATTTGCACATGTACAAGATTTAACTGGTCAAATTCAAATTTATGTACGTAAAGATCAAATTGGCGAAGAACCTTTTGATAACCTTTGGAAAACAACGGATTTAGGTGACATTGTAGGTATTGAAGGTGTCATGTTTAAAACAAATACTGGCGAATTATCAGTAAAAGCAAAATTATTTACATTATTATCTAAAGCTTTAAGACCATTACCTGATAAATTTCATGGTTTACAAGATATTGAGCAAAGATATCGCCAACGTTATCTAGATTTAATTACTAACCAAGATAGTACTCGTACATTTATTAACCGTAGTAAAATCATCCAAGAAATGAGAAATTATTTAAATCAAAGAGGTTATTTAGAAGTAGAAACGCCAATGATGCATCAAATCGCTGGTGGTGCTGCAGCTCGACCATTTGTTACCCATCATAATGCACTAGATGCAACGTTATATATGCGTATTGCGATAGAATTACATTTAAAACGATTAATTGTAGGCGGATTAGAAAAAGTTTATGAAATTGGTCGTGTATTCCGTAATGAAGGTGTATCAACACGCCATAATCCTGAGTTTACTATGATAGAGTTATATGAAGCATATGCCGATTATCATGATATTATGGATTTAACAGAATCTATGGTTAGACATATTGCACAAACTGTATTAGGTTCAGCAAAAGTGCAATATAATGGCGAAGAAATTGACTTAGAATCAGATTGGAAACGACTTCATATTGTAGACGCTGTTAAAGAGGCTACAGGTGTAAACTTTTATAATGTGAAAACGGATGAAGAAGCTAAAGCATTAGCTAAAGAGCATGGTATCGAAATTACAGAAAACATGAAATATGGACATATTTTAAATGAATTCTTTGAACAAAAAGTTGAAGAAACATTAATTCAACCTACATTTATTTATGGACATCCAATTGAAATTTCTCCACTTGCTAAGAAAAATCCAGAAGATCCAAGATTTACTGATCGTTTCGAGTTGTTTATTGTAGGTAGAGAACATGCAAATGCTTTCACAGAATTAAATGATCCAATCGATCAACGTGAACGTTTTGAAGCACAACTTGTTGAAAAAGAACAAGGTAACGATGAAGCTCATGAAATGGATGAAGATTACATTGAAGCGCTTGAATACGGTATGCCACCAACAGGCGGACTAGGAATTGGAATTGATCGTTTAGTTATGTTGTTAACAGATTCACCATCTATTAGAGATGTATTATTATTCCCTTACATGAGACAAAAATAAGATCAATATAAATTAAAAGCGTTGCTTGCTAAGGTAAGCAACGCTTTTTTATGAAAAACAAAATGAAAAAAATTAATTAAAAAAGGACTAGATATTATATATATGATGTGGTAGTATACTATGAGTGTTCAAAAATTAAATCCTTTTTTAAAAATTAATTTAAAAAATCTTTAAAAACTTATTGACATTAAACTTTGTTTATTATAAGATATAAAAGTCGTCAAAAACGAAAGTTAATTTTGTAAAACGCTTGTAAAAAGAATTTTAATAAAGTGTAAAATTAACTATTGAAAAATTAATTAATTAGTAATATACTTGTTTAAGTAAGTTGTTGTCTGGTGACAATGGCAAGGAGGTCACACC
>NZ_KV796878.1:87477-105547 GCF_001809305.1 Staphylococcus sp. HMSC072H03 | reverse complement strand
TCGTTTGGAATCATCGTAATAATCGCGCGAAATACTATGGTAGACGGTTTGAGTAAATTAATGGAGTATTTTAATACTTATGATTTGGAGGAATTGCGTTGCACAGAGAAAGTAAATATATAGAGTATAAGAAATCACGAAAAGGGTTATCTAATGATATTTGGTCTACGTATAGTGCTTTTGCAAATACTGAAGGTGGCACTATATATTTAGGAATTGAAGAAAAAAAGGTCGAGGACAAAAAAGTCTTTGTTTCAGTTGGTGTTGAAGATCCAGAGAAAATGATTGAAGATTTTTGGAATGCACTATATGGAAGAAATAAAGTTAGTCAAAATATTTTATCAGATAAAGATGTTAAAATTGTTAATATTGAAAATAAAGCGTGCATTGAAATTCATGTACCAGAAGCGCCTTATTCGAAGAAACCGATATATGTAGATAATAAAAAAGATTTAGTATATAAAAGAGTTGATGATGCTGATAGAATTGCGACTGAAGAAGAGTATAAATTCATGATTGTAAATTCTCAAGACGATATAGATACAGAATTATTAGATAACTATGACATGTCTGATTTAAATCACGAATCTATCGAAAATTACAGGAAACTTCTATTAAAAAATACTAATGATGAGAGATATGCGAATATGAGCCAAATGGATTTAATGATAGATTTAGGGGCATATAGAAAAGATAGGAGTTCGAAAGACAAACAGTATAAAATGACTACAGCATGTTTATTATTCTTTGGTAAGTATAATGCGATTAGTGATAGATTCCCAGGATTTCAATTAGATTATTTTAAGAAAACAAATTACCTAGATACTGACTGGAAAGATAGAATATCAAGTGGAGATTTAGGTAATGAAGATTTAAACGTGTATAGTTTTTTTGAAAAAGTATTGATAAAATTAACTGATAACATTGAGGAATCATTTAGCCTAAATGATGGTTTGACTAGACAAAATTACGCAAGAGATTTAAAAGTAGCAATTCGCGAAGCACTGGTTAATACATTAATGCATGCGTATTATGATACTAAGCAAAGTATTAAAATAGTTAATTGTGAAGATTTTATAGAGTTTTATAATCCGGGTAATATGAGAATAAATAAAGAAGATTTTATTCATGGAGGGCATTCAAAGGTCAGAAATAGTATATTATCGACGCTTTTCAGAAGAGTAGGATATTCAGAAAAAGCTGGGTCTGGAGGACCAAGGATATTCGATGTAGTTAATAGACATAAGCTTAAAACGCCTGAAATAGAATTAACGGACATGGACACTAATGTAGTACTTTGGAAACAAGATTTAATGAAGGAGTTTGAAAAATATCCTGAGTTAGACAAAAAAGTAATAAAGCATATTATTGACTATGGGTCAATAAGTAAGGGTGAAGCCTTAAAAATAGAAAATATGACAGAATATCAGTTTAGAAATATTTTAGAAAAACTAAAAGATGATAATTTGATAAAACAAGAAGGTAAAGGTCGAGTTACTAAATATGTGTTAATAGAATCAAAAGAAGCTGATATATTGCGAACTAAAAAAGTAATTAAAAGTTTAGAGTCATTCTTCAGGAATAAATAAAAAATAAGAGATAGGTGCGAAGTGCTTGGATTATACAAATGCTTCGCATCTTATATTTATTAATAAACATCATAGAAAACCGCATCATTAACCGATACGCAGAAAGTTATCATAAGTAGGTGGAGGAATATTTAGCATTTAAGTAAAAACAATATAGAAATTATTTTCGCATCATTAATTTATGATTGATGAAAAACCTGTTAGTTCTTCTCTATCATTATATTATTTTACACAAATGAGGTGTATTCTTGGAAATATCAAATTTTAGTATTATTTTAGAGCAAGTTTTAAAATATTCAGCGTATTTATATAAAAACTTCAGTTTCCCATTACTTTTATTGATTGTAATTTTAGTATTTAGAAAAGAAATTACAGGTTTATTAAATAGGATTCATCAAATTAATTTTGAAAATAATGCAGGTAAAGTAAGTGTTTCATTAGCAGAAATTGCTCATTTAAAAGATGCAATGGAAGTATCTGAAAGTTTCCAAATTCGTCACTTAGGTGGAGAAGATCCAAGAGATAATATTCACTTAGGAGCAGGGCAAAATATAGCAGAAGAAAATAATAAATTTAATGAGTACTTTTCTTTGATTAATTTACCAGAAAAGGTTTTTAAAGAAGTTGCGAAAAATGGTCATTTTAAAACCATTGAACATTTATATAATGCTTTTGAATTTCTTACAAAAGACTTTCAAAATGAGAACTATGAACCAACTAAAATTATTAAAAGTATTTACGATACAGTTAGAGATATTGATAGGAATGGCGGCTATCTTTTGGACGATGATCTTGTTTATAGATATAGAAGTTTTATTCAATTAGCTTATTTAGAACTTATGCAAAACAATGAAATAGAAAGTGAAGATTAATATATTTTAAATTCAATGAGGTAAGATATGGACAAATTTAAAGAAAAAGTAAATGAACTGGAATTAATTGAGGCTACTAAATATTATTCAGAATTTATAGAAGGCTTTAAAAAAATTCGAGATTGGGCTGCAAATGAAAATCTAAAAAATGAAGAGAAATTGGCACAATATGAGATTGAAATTTTCTCTTTATGTGAGAGAAACCCTATTTTATCAAAAAATAAAAAGGAAAGAAGGTTTTCAGCGGTAATTAGTTTTGCTGATGGTAGAGAGTGGCCAGATATTCAAAATTTTACTGATAACCAAATCGAATACTATGAGCAAAGGTTAAATGAGACAAACAATTTATTTTTAAAAGTAAGATATTCCGATTTCTTATTTGAGTATGGTAATAATAAAATAGCTAAAAATAAATATGAGATTTCACAGTCTTTACTAACTAGCCTAGTTTATATTTGTGAACATTATAGTGAAGCTAGTAACTATGACTCAGTGATATCTAGATTGGTTGAAGTATCTCTTCTAATGGGAAATAAGAAAGAACTCAAAAAAGCTGTCGAATTAATTTATCTAAAAATTAATGAATTTGATAATAATAATGAATATAGAAGGGTATATGAACTTTCGGAACTTACAAGAGAAATTTTAAAATCTAACCACAAAAAAATAATTTTAGAAGAATATTCAAATAAAATTATAATTGTGTTAGAAAAAGCTATTAAAAAATATTTTGAAGATAAAGATTATCAATCTCATATAATATTTTGTGAAGAACTTATTCAATACAGAAGATTCAGTTTAATCTCTTCTGAAAAAATAAATGAATTGGAAAAAGAAATTGGAAAAAGCTACGAGTTAGAGGCAGAATACCAACAAGGAAGAAAAGATAAGAGTTTATTGGTAAAAGCACATTTTTTAGAAAAAGCTATGAAACATTATAGCGAAATTGGAGAAAGAGAAAAATTTAATGAGATGAAAATTTTAGTAAAAAAAACCTACGAAGAATACGAAAAAAGTAATGAAATGAGTCTAATAAGAATTCCAATAGAATTTCCAGAAGAGGAAATTGATAAAATCGTTGAATGTTTTATTTCGTCAGATATACAAAATTCGTTAGATGAAATAGCAAACAGTAATGACTTAATACCTAAAATCACAGTAATTGAAGAGCAAGTTGATAAGTTAAGTAAAGAGTTTCCTTTGCAAGATTTAATTTCAAAAGGTTTATTGAATGATGGAAAAAAAATAGTGGAAACTACTACAAAAGAAAATAATAAAACAATCAATTTTAATATTAATTATATGCATTATTTAAATATTAATGTTGAATTACTTCTTAAAGCTATTTTTGATAAATTAATATTAGAATTTGAAATTTCTACTGAAGATTTCATGCAAAAATTTAATAGGTGGGAACTACTAGATAATAAAAATATTCCTTTTATAGAACATGGAATATCTCGATTTTTAGAAAAGGATTATTTGAGTGCTTTGCATATTTTAGTCCCTCAATTTGAATCTACAGTTAGAAGAATGTTTTCTAAAGCTGGCTATTCAACTACATCTATTAGGAAAGGAAATACGCAACAAGAAGTAACATTCAATGAATTTTTACTCAGAGATGAGGTGAAATCTGCCTTTGGAAATGATGTACATAAACTAATTCAAATTGTAATGGTTGAACAGTCAGGGCTGAATTTACGCAATGAAATAGCTCATGGGTTAATAGAATTTTCGAAAATAAATTATACGAAATGTATTTTAATTGTTTATTTATTTTTGGTATTAACTAGATATAATATTGAAAAAATGACTAAGTGATAATTAATATATAATCTTTTTGGAGGACATATCATGAAATTAGAAGAGTTGCTACTAATCACACAAAAACCATTAATCGATTATTCAAAAAATAAAAAATTCTTAGAAGAATCACGTTTATTTGATTTTGAGGAAAGGATGAATGAAAGAAAAATTCCAAAAATTCTAAATAATAGCGATAAGTACCATCTTGTTGAAATAGCTAACTATGATAATTTAATAATTATTGATAATGATGTTATAAATGGTAATGAATTAATTAAAGTGTGTCAATGTATTGACTTTGATAGTAACATAATGAGCTATTTACGAAATTTGATTGTGAAGGGTGAGTATGAGAGTGATTTCTTTAAAATTTTAACTAATATAAAAAAAAGTAAACAACAAATAAGCTGCGTACCTTACTTAATAGAAAATGGAAATAATATTCATAGTATAAATAAAATAGTTTCATATGAAACTATTTTATCATTTTCAATATTTGATAGGATAAGTCAATTTGATTTTGAAAGTCGTAATTTCTCAAGATATTTTAATGATTCAGAAGTAATTTTAGATACAGATGATAGATACTATCATATGTTGAATATACAAGATTCAAATATTCTACAATTTCAATCAATTTATCTATTAGTTTTAATGGCATTTTATATAAAAAATAGTAGTAAAAAATCAGCAGAAAATAAAATTTTTTACTTGATTCAAAATTTTATTAAAGAAACTGAAAATAAATTAGCATACTCAGAGTTAGAGTTAAGTGTTATTTTTGACTACATAAATAATGATGAAAATAATATATTTAAATCTACCAATTTGAATAGTAAAAATTTATTGAGTAAATTAAAAGGTATTGCTTGGGATTTATTTCATATTAGAACGTCAGAAGACCAAATCGCTCTAAGAAATACTAATAGTAAAGAAGTTTTTTTACATTCAATTTTTACAGCAGATAAGGGTTTGAGTAATGTGATAAATAACTATTCAATAAGCAGGATGCTAGCGTATGAAGAAAAATTATATGTATATAGAGAAAATAATATATTTAAAAAATTATCAAAAGATAAAGCTTCTAAAATACAAGAATTGTTAGGAAAAGATAGAGATATACGAATTTCTAATGTAAGAGAAGCAAAGTACAGCATAAAAGAAAATATTGAGATGTATGAAAAATATATTAATAAAATTATTTCAAAATAGAATTATTAGAGTTGATTATAAAGAATATAAAGTATTAAGATATTATAATAATTTTTACTTTAGTAATTTCATTGATAAGGGGAAGCATACCACAAATAAAACTAAAAAATAGATGGTAGAATATGTTAGCATTTAATATATAAATTAGTTTTTAAATTACATGATAACTAAGTTAACAAAGAATTTAAAATGGGAGTTTTCTATGAATATCTATCAAACCTATGCATGCTTAGTCATAGGAATAATCGTTTTGGGAATAGTTGTTAATACTATTACTACTATAGTAAAAAGAAAAAAATTAATTTCAAATATTAAACAACTTTGGAAAAGTAAAAAGACTTTAGAAGAATTTATACGTCCAAATTCGAGATTTGATTATCAGTTTAATCTTCGACGTAAGAATTATTCTGATACATTAATAGATGATAAAACATGGACAGACTTAGATATGGATACTTTATTTCATAAAAGTAATTTTAACTTTACAGCTATTGGAGAAATGAAATGGTATGCTACTTTGAGAAAAATGTTTACTATCAATAATAAAAAGTTAGTGAATCAATTTAAAGATGAACAATTTAGAGTAAATGTATCGTATCATCTTGCTTTGATAGGAAAAGTTGTTTATCCGCTTTCTCCTGATCAAATTAAACCAGTAAAACGAAATAATTTATTTATGCTATGTCCATTTTTGCCACTTCTAGGTGCAATTATAATATTTATTAATATATCATTAGGAATTTTAATCATTCTTTTTTCTATTTTACTTAATATTGGTTTATCAGCCTATCTCAAAAAAAGTTATAGTCAAGATTTAAAATCCATCTTCTATACTTCTAAAGTAATCAAGCATAGTTATTCTTTAAGTAAAATAAAAGGCACGCCAAGTATAAATATCGATTTTCAACAATTTAAACTCGCACGTTCATTAAGCGGTTTTATTGGAAAAGCAGATGATCAAGATATTGGTGGTACATTTATCATGCTCTTTAAAATGAGTTTTATGTTGGATTACTTCTTTTTTCATATTATTCAATTTACTTACGTTAAACATCAAGAAGAATTGCTTCAATGTTATGATTACATAAGCACGTTAGATAATCATTATTCATTAGTGATGTATCGTCGAACATTACATACATATTGCGAACCATCTATTATTAAAGATAAACAACAAATAACATTTAGTAATTTATTGCACCCATTACTGACAGAAGCGGTACCAAATAGTTTAAATATAAATCATAATATTTTATTAACAGGTTCAAATGCTTCAGGAAAATCAACATTTATGAAAGCTGTTGCAACTAATCTCATTCTTGCTCAAACATTAAATACTGCTACAGCAGAAGCGTTTTCATACAAGCCTGGATTAGTTTATACCTCAATGGCGAATACAGATGATATTTTATCAGGAGATAGTTATTTTATGACGGAATTAAAATCTATTCGGCGATTATTTAATATTAAAAATAATCAATTGGTATATTGCTTTATTGATGAAATTTTTAAAGGAACGAATACGACAGAACGGATTGCTGCTTCAGAGTCGGTGCTTAATTATTTAGATACTGAGAAACATTATAAAGTTATAGCGGCTACCCATGATATCGAACTTTCTGAATATCTAAAAGCTAACTATGAAAATTATCATTTTAATGAATCGATAGAAAATAATCAGATTTATTTTGATTATAAAATAAAAAAAGGTAAAGCAAATACACGAAACGCAATTGAATTATTACGTATTACTCAATTTCCTGAAAAAGTATATACAAGAGCAAAACAAACAATTGAATAAAACTTAAACCATATATATGACTGTATGGACATTTAATAGTATAAGAGCTTCTGCTATATTCCATATATTTTGAAATAT
The DNA here is from genome assembly GCF_001809305.1 of Staphylococcus sp. HMSC072H03. Lineage (NCBI taxonomy): Bacteria > Bacillati > Bacillota > Bacilli > Caryophanales > Staphylococcaceae > Staphylococcus > Staphylococcus sp. HMSC072H03. The sequence goes on along the minus strand of NZ_KV796878.1, from coordinate 98,189 downwards.
AAACGGTTTATTAAATATCACAGCTCAAGATGACTATTGGGGGTATAGATACAAAAAATGTACTGATTACAGGTGGGGATTATGGTATGGATACATCATGACTTTCAATGTTCAGTGATATTGCAGTGATTATAGTTATAATTGGTGCTAAAAGACAGTTTAACTGATTATAAATTATAGGATAGTGTGATTAATACTGACGACTTAATCGGATCAATTTAAAGAGTATAAAAACCCCCATCATTCACCGATACGCAAAAGTACCTCACAAAAGCAATAAAAAAATAGATTGCATGATATATTATAAACTTACTTATTAAATAAAGGAGAAATGGGTAATGACGATGTTTCGTGAAGCACTCATATGGATAGTGCTTCTCATATTCAACTTAATAAACACATTTTTAATACTTGTAGGAAAATCATCATTGTTCAAGGTTCCGCTTTGGAGTACATGGTTAGTTTGGGGAATAGTTACTATAATTATAGTAGGCGTTTTGCTTTTTAGAAAACATTTACAAAAAAAGCATCCACGCATTAATGAAAGTCTCAATAATAAAGATTTTGAAGCGGGAGAATTCTTTGTACAAATGCCTTTATATATCATTGAGAATCAAAGCAATGTGATATACGGTAACGAAACAATAACGTATAAACCCGTTTTTGTTAATATATTTCATAAATTATTGAGTCTCTTTGGTGTTCAAACAAAATATAGTCTATATATGACTTCTAGTGAGAACGATGTAAAAATAATTCGTAAACATGTGGTAGCGAATAGACATCAATATATGATGTATTTGAATGGTGAAGAAGTAGGTACACTTGAGATGAAACAGTTCTTCAAAAGTGGAGGAAAGCAACAACTTCCTTATATGTTTAATTACAAATCTGAAGTGTTTGATGTAAGCAATCCATTTTTTAGTAATGAAACCAAAATTACATTTGAGAATGACGTAGTATTAACCGCAAAGCGTAGTTTTTTAGATATTTCAAAAAGTAAACGAACTAAAAAACGAGGCGAAAAACACACTATACACATTCACAGCACTAGAGTGGAGAAAGAAATATTAATAGCCATTTACTTACAATGCATGATCAATAAGCAAACACAATAAATGAAGTATAGGCGTAGTAAAATTGAATCAAAATAATAATTTATTTAACTATTAGCGAATAAAGATTTTAGTACAAATATACCCTATTATCATAACTGCTAAAAAAGATAGTGAAGGTAATAAAACAAACCATATTGACATAGCTATCTCTCCTTACTCATCATATTTTGTATTGAAAATCTAAACTTATTAAGTAAAAGTGATAAATGATTTTAAATATAGTTTAACAAAAATAATTAAAAACGAAATAACTCACAATTGATATATTAAAATGTATATAAAAGTTTTAAAGATAAAATAAGTTATATATCACTTACTTGGAGATGAATGGACTAAGAATGTTACAATGCAAATGAGTAGAGGAGAGTGTTTATGAAAAAGATAATATTATTAGCTAGTCTATTGAGTTTGTCCTTTATTTTAGTAGCTTGTGGAACATCGGGAGAGCAGAAAGAGCCTTCTAAAGATAGTCAAAAGTCAGAGAAATATACATATGAGTATTATGAAGTGCTAAATAATGGTTCAGAAGATACACCCAATGTGGAAATAAAATATAAAGATAAAAATGGTAAATCACATTTACAAAAGACGGATTTAGAACACGTTTATGAACATATTTTAAATGATGGAAATAAAAAGCCTTATATAATTAAAGATGGCAAAAAGATTCATGTCTATCGTCCACCATATATGATTTATGGCGATGACGATATTGAAGGACAAGTTACTGCTAAAGATGAAGTGTCTAAAGAGTAAGAGGTGAGTCGGTGAAGCATAACGTATTAAAAATGATAAGTATAATGATAATCTTTAATGTGACTTCGCTTTGTATATTGTCTACAAATTTAGAAGCTGTAACCTCAAGCACGAGTAGCTCAAGTTCAAGTAGTAGTTCGTCATCTTCTGCGGTTAGAAGTTCAACGTCTTCAAGTTCGTCAATGAGTCGTTCAAGTACGATGAATGCTTCACGAGTTGCAAAACAATCAAGTCAACGTGCAGCGCAACAAGCTAGTCGAACAAATAGTATGACATATAATAACAAGGCATCAAAATTCAAACAAGACACTGGTAAAATTCAGTCTCAACAAGCACGATCAATGGTGTCTACAAGACATCGATATAGACCAGGAGCTTCATATACGTCACAATTTATGGCCACTTCATATTATAATAATTGGTTATATTTTTATTTTATTACATCCGGTATGTATAAAAATAAAACCAATCGTGTTGAATACCAAAAAAATATGTTGAAACAACAAATGAAAGCGCATGAGAAATTATATACCATTACCGTTCAAACTAATAAAGGCAAACGTTTAGTTGTTGTCCCGAAAAAGCAATACGATAAAATTAAAACCGGTGAGAAAGTGAAAATTAAAAATAGTGTATTGCAATAACTCACATTGAGTCGTTCAACGTTCTTAATAGAAGGGGATTTTAATAAAGTTAAAGTGTGCTCATCATTTTAAAACTCTGTAATCGTCTAAAATGGCATATTAAAAAAAGCGTCTCAATGATATTGAGACGCTTAAAATTTATCTAGCCTTAAATGAGTCAATGGCTGCTTTGATTTCATCTCTAACACGTTGGAATTCTGACCAAGGTTTGCCTGCTGGATCATCAAATCCCCAATGTTCTTTTTTTACATTAGGCGGCAATACAGGACAGTTTTGATCAGCATCACTACATAGAGTTACTACTAAATCGGATTGGTTTAGTATAGTGTTGTCAATTAAATTAGAAGTATGGTTTGAGATATCAATTCCGACTTCTTTCATCGCTTCGATTGCTTTCGGATTGACACCGTGTGCCTCAATACCGCCAGAATATACTTGCCATTCGTCACCTAAGATTTTTTTACCCCAACCTTCAGCCATTTGGCTACGGCATGAATTACCTGTACATATAAAGTAAATTGTTTTTTTATCCATAAATAGTTTCCTCTTTTTTTAGAAAATAATAAGTGTTAGATATAACCCTAACAGTGTGATAAATAATACCGGAATCGTTATAATAATACCGATTTTAAAGTATTGTCCCCAAGAAATTTTAACACCTTTTTGAGTAAGCACATGTAACCAGAGAAGTGTTGCTAACGAACCAATTGGTGTTATTTTAGGTCCTAAATCAGATCCGATAACATTCGCATAAATCATGCCTTCCTTGAGTATGCTTGTTGTTTGAGATTGACCAATCGCTATTGCATCTATTAAAACAGTTGGCATGTTGTTCATAATGGATGAAAGGAATGCAGCTATAAAGCCCATGCCCATGATACCACTAAATAAGCCGTAATTTGAAATATTTGTTAGTACATCACTAAGAAGCGTTGTGATGCCCACATTTTTTAGACCAAATACCACAAGATACATACCAATAGAGAATAAAACAATATTCCATGGCGCACCTTTAATTACTTGTTTCGTATGCACAGCCTTAGACTTACGTGCTAATAATACAAATATTAAAGCAATGATACCAGCAATAATTGATACTGGAATATTTATAAACTCACTTATTAAATAACCAACTAGCAATACAGTGAGTACAATCCATGAGATATTAAAAAGCTTTTTGTCCTTAATCGCTTCTTTTGGTTCTCTAATATTTACTGCATCAAATTTTCTTGGGATAGACTTTCTAAAATAAAGCCATAAGACAAGAATACTTGCGATTAAAGAGAATATATTAGGTATAATCATTTTACTGAAGTACTCAACAAATCCAATATCAAAGTAATCAGCAGAAACAATATTAACTAAATTACTAACAATTAATGGAAGAGACGTAGTATCTGCGATAAAACCACTAGCAATAATAAATGGGAATATCGCTTTTTTATCAAATCCTAAACTACGTACCATTGCTAAAACAATAGGCGTCAGTATTAAAGCCGCACCATCATTTGCGAAGAAGGCTGCTACAACTGAACCTAAGAGCATGATAAAGATAAACATTTTCAAGCCATTACCCTTTGATGCTCTTACCATATGTATGGCAGACCATTCAAAGAATCCAATTTCATCTAATATGAGTGAAATAAGAATAACTGCAACAAAAGTTAAAGTCGCATTCCAAACAATTCCAGTAACTTCTAGTACGTCTGAAAAGCTTACAACGCCAGTGATTATAGCAACTACAGCACCAATTAATGCAGTAATACCAATATCTAGACCTTTAGGTTGCCATATAACAAAAATTAACGTTAATACAAATATTGTGATTGCTAATATCGTCATCATTAACACTCACCTTTCTCTACTGTTTCACATATACATGGGCCAGCACTGGAACTCAATAGAGTCAGTCGTGATGTAACGTCATCCAATACGTCATGATTCAATTTGTATAAAATTTTATTACCATCTTTTCTGGATGTAATTAAATTATTGTCTTTTAATACTTTCATATGATGACTTAATGTGGGTTGAGAAAAAGAAAAATGCTCTAATAAATCACAAGCGCATAATTCACCACAAGATAACAAGTCTAATATTTCAAGGCGGCTACTATCAGCAATCACTTTTAAGTATTGTGAAATTTTTTTATAATTCAATTTTTCTTCTTCCTTTCTACTTGAAACCTTTTATAACGTTGATAATTTTTATTACCACCTGACAAATTAAACACTTGTTTAAAACCTAAATTAATAAGTACGTTTTGTGCAGCATTCCCAGTAGTACCTTTATTACAATAAGTCACTATCTTTTGATTTTTATCTAATGTTTTTGCATAACTTCTCAATATTTTCAATGGGACGTTAATCGCTCCATCAACATGATTAACTTCAAATTGCTTTGGAGAACGTACATCTAAAATCAATAAGTCATTATTTTGTTTTATGACTTCTTCAGGCGTTATAATTTTGCGTCCTCGAGTAATATTGTGTCCAATCATCCCTGTATAAATAACAGGATCTTTAGTTGTAGAAAAAGGAGGCGCATATGCTAAATCTAAATGAAATAAATCTTCTGCATGGGCGCCAAACGTTATAGCAGTAGCTAGTACATCTATTCTCTTATCTACACCTTCATACCCAATAATTTGAGCACCCAGTAATTTAGAATTGTTTTTATCAAATATAGCTTTAATTACCATTTCTTGGCCTTGCATATATTCTGGACGATTCGGTTTCACATTGTGTAATACGTCAATATCAATATCTAAATCAATAGCTTCTTTTTCAGTTAAGCCTGTTTGGGCAATTGTCATATCAAATATACGAACAATGCCTGTTCCTAAAATGCCTTTATGTTCTAGATTTCCACCAGTTAATCGATCTCCTAAAATACGTCCCATTTTATTTGCTGTAGAACCTAGCGGTCTATATATAGGGTCACCAGTAATTAAATTATAACTTTCTGCTACATCACCAATTGCATATATGTGAGGAATATTTGTTTCAAAATACTTATTGGTTTGTATTGCTCCAGATTTTCCAATATTAATACCAATTTCTTTAGCTAATTTAGTATTTGGTGTGACACCAATCCCAATAATGATTAAATCTGTATCAATTAATTCGCCAGTTTTTAAGCTTACTCTATTTATTGTATGATTTTCATCATAATCAATACTATCTAATTCATTATAGGTATATACGTTAGCTTTATCTTCAATATATTCTTGAATCATAAAACTGATATCGTAGTCTAAATGAGGCATAAAAGTACTGCGTTGAATAATTGAAGTATTGTAGTTAGATAATTGTTCTAACATTTCTAGACCAATAAATCCACCACCAATGATTGTTATATTCTGAACATCATTGCTCTCAATATAATTATAAATTGCTTTCGCATCATTAATATTCTTAACTTTAAATACATTGTTATATTCTTCGCTATTTAATTGAGGAAGTTCCTTAGGCGATGAGCCTGTTGCTAATACTAATTCGTCATATTCTTGAATCATCTTTTCATCATTTACTAAATTGGTAACAGTTATTGTTTGATCAGTATCATTTATCTGATTCACTTCATATTTTGTATAAATATCTATATTAAAGCGCTCTTTAAACCATTTAGCATTTCTTGGCGTGAGTTCATCAATATCAGATACATTACCGCCTATATAGTAGGGGATACCACATACTGAATACGAAATATCATTATCTTTATCAAAAACGATAATTCCCACATCTTCACTATTTCTTCTTGCTTTAGCCGCGACACTTGTACCGGCAGCAACTGAACCGATGATTACAATTTTTTTCATTATGATAACCCCCCATAAGGTATGACAAAGTAATTATCAAAACTTTCATTTTTAATTTTGTTTATCCAAAATGATTCATCTTCTTTTTTGTTACTAAAAAGGTCATCACGTTGATTTAGCGTAACTAACGATTGATTAACAACCCACCAATTATGGCCTATATTAGCTCTATTTAAATCTTCTACTAAACGTTTAGATTCTAAATAAGGTGTTTTTTCTGCTAGTGTTACGATTATCATCTGTGTTAAATTTTTATTTTGAATTTTAGGTAATAATGTTTCAACATTACTGGTAGTTTGAGTTGATTTTTTCTTTAATTCTCTATGATGATTTTCACTAGAATCAAGTAACAGCAAAGTATGGCCTGTAGGAGCTGTATCTACAATGACGTAATCCATGTCGTCTTGATTCTCCATAATGTCACTAAAGGCTTTGAAAAATGCTATTTCTTCTGTACAAGGTGATTTTAAATCTTCCATAATATAATCGATATCGTCTTGTGGTGTATCATCATTCACTGTGGCTAGTACTTCTTTTTTATACTTTTCTAATGCTTGTTCTTCATCAATATAAGCAGTATTTAAATTACTTGTAGTTTCAACATTAATTTCTTTAGTAGGGTCAGTAGTTGCTAAAAGAACACGATATCCTTTATTAGATAATGCTGTAGCTAATTGCGTTGCTACTGTCGTTTTACCAACGCCACCTTTTCCCATTGTAAATAAATATTGAACTTTACTATTTTCAATTTCATCGATTAATTTATTGAATTGCGGATGATCTTCAACAATAAAGTCATCATTTTCAATTAAGTTATCATCATTTAATAGATTAGTTAAATTTTCTATACCTTCTTCTTTCTGCTTTTTATATGGAACGTAATAAGCATGATTGTTATTTAACCATTCGGTAAAATGATTAATGTTTTTATCTTGTTCTGATTTCATCTGACTCGAAATTAAACCGTGACTTTCTTCTATATAGTTGTTAATGATTACTTTGAATTTAGAAATTGACAGTTGTTGTAATTCTTGTTGCGCTCTTTGAATTTCATATATAGAAGAGTGAGTAGGTCTCGCAACTAACATCATGGTCGTATCATCTTGGTTACGTAGTTTTTCAAGTGCTGAATTATATTTAACTCTATTTTCATTTAAACCTGATAATTGACCTAAGCAAGAAGCGTCATTACTCGTTGTATTTAAATAATCTGTCCATGCAGAAGGTAATTCAAGCATTCTCAAGGTGTGACCTGTAGGAGCTGTATCAAATATAATGAAATCAAATTCTTGTTCTAAAGTTTTATCGGATAAAAAATTTGTAAATTCATTAAATGCTGCTACTTCAACTGTACATGAACCACTTAACTGTTCTTTCATTTCAGAAAGCACATCTTCTGGTAGAATACCCTCATAAGGTTCTATAGATTGTGCTTTATAATCGTCTGCAGCAGCAATCGGGTCAAAATTGGCTATAGAGAGATTAGGTATAGGTTGATATTTAGTTAATTTATTAGATAATTCCATTTGAAATACATCTTGTAAATTACTAGCTGGATCAGTACTTACTAAAGCTACTTTCTTTCCATTCTCTGCTAAGTTTAAAGCAATAAAACTTGATATCGTTGTTTTGCCTACGCCACCTTTACCAGTAAAAAACAAATATTTTGTTAACTCAATGTTATCTAAATTCAATTTATTTAAGTATTTAACAGCATCCATCTCCACCACAGCATCCTCCATTTCTCATTTGATTAACTGTAATAATTTCATCGGCTTCTTCTTGGGTAATATAAGCGCCCGTTTTAGCTATACCGCCTTCTATAAAAGTGATGGGTAAAACTTCATCACCTTTTTCTTGAATTAAACGAATAACTTCTTGATTTTTAATGAATTCATTCGGATTATTATTCATATTATAACGTTGAACTTCTATTTGATTTTGTTTTAAATATTCATTGATTTGGTTCGCTTTTATTAGTGTTTCATCCGGTTCTGGACCACATACCCCAGTAGAACAGCACATAGCTTCTTCGTATATTTCAATATTTAACATTATACTCACCTCATTAATTAATTTACGATTATAGACTAACATCTATATAGATGGATGTCTATGTTTTTATTTGAGTTTTAAAAATTTTACTAAATTTAATTCTTAATAATACAATTTATAAAAAAATTATTTTAGTATTTCTGTGAGCAATACCTAAGTTTATGTAAAATTATAGGTTTTCTTCTTGCGATAATATGGATATTGATTTATATTTAATATATCAAAAAAAATTGATGTATTAAATGATATAAAACTACGTTGACAATAAGGAGGCGTGCTTGATTGCGAGTAAACCATGCAAGTACTTTAACTGTTGGTTATTTTATAAGTTATTTAAATCTTGTTATGCTATCAAGAGAAATCAATTTAAAAGAAGCTACAATATATATGGAAAAGGAGTTCTTTAAAGGGAACATTAATCAGTATGGCGAATCAACAAAAAATAACTATAAACAAGCAATTCAAGAATTGAAATAAAGATAATATAAACTCAATGAAATATTATAAAAAGGATGGTCTTTTATGGAAGTTATTAAAGCAAAGACTGATATGAGTGAAGATCAACAATTTGACTTTTATGAAAATATGTTTAATGCACTTGCCGATAAAATCAGATTAAAAATACTAAATCAAATTAGCCAAAGCTTCAATAAATCATTATGTGTATGTGATTTAGAAGAGTTATTAGATATAAAACAATCTAAACTTTCTTATCATTTAAAAAAATTAGTAGATGCAAATGTTCTTATTGCTGAAAAGCATGGCACATGGAATTATTATAAAATTAATGAGCAGCAAATACAGGTTGTTTTAAATGAAGATACTTGTTGTAAGATATTATGAGTATCTTTTTTAATGTAGTATTAATCAATTTTTTTTGATTAATACATCAAGAAATATTGATTAATTAAATTTGGAGGCATTATACTCATGTTAGATTCAATTATGGAATTTATAAAAACATTTGTGATGTTGTTTTTTGAACTATTCATACTATTTATCATCGTGAGCTTTATTGTAAGTATCATCCAGCAGATAGTTTCAGAAGAAAAAATAAAATACTTTTTAAGTAAACCTAATCAAGCTATTAATTATATTTTGGGAATGGCTTTTGGTGCGATGACACCATTTTGTTCTTGTTCTACAATTCCTATACTTGCAGGTTTATTAAATTCTAAAGTTCCATTTGGCCCTGCAATGAGTTTTTTAATTGCGTCACCTTTAATGAATCCATTAATGATATTTATGTTATGGGCCTTATTAGGTTGGAAAGTTGCTGTTGTTTATTTTATTGTACTAGCAATCTTTAGTGTCTTAACGGGTCTAGTATTTTCAAAAATGAATTTATCTAAAAGTTATAAAGGTGTAAATGTTAAAGGCGATGGGTTTTTCGCTAATAAAAATGGATCTCGTTTTAAACAAGCATTAAATGATGCTTGGGCATTCTTATATCCAATGATTCCTTACTTATTTATCGGTGTATTTATTGGTGCTTTTATATATGGCTTTGTACCCGAAACATTTATTACTAAATATGCGAGTGGAGGTGGCATTATATCCGTATTTATTGCTTCTATTATAGGTATTCCTATGTATATTAGACCTGAAACCATGTTACCTATAGCTGAAGCATTAGCTTCAAAAGGAATGTCGCTTGGGACAGTTGTTGCTTTGATCATTGGTGGTGCTGGTGCAAGTATTCCAGAAGTTGTATTATTATCGAAACTATTCAAGAAAAAATTTGTAATCTCATTCGTTATCGCCATTTTAGTTGTAGCTATTTCTACAGGTTTGATGGTGAACATCGTTATTTAAAGGAGGTGAGATAATGGGAGTCAAAGACGTATTAAAAAAATTAAAACCTCAGGAACAATCTTGTTGTTCTGTAGAAATTGAAGAAAAAAAAGAGAAAAATGAAAAAGAGCAACAGGATAATAATTGTTGTTGTAACAATTAATTTAGAAGTCTGTAAAATATATGCTTCTAATAAATGAACGACAAATTCCAATGTAATAGTATGGAATTTGTCGTTCTTTCGTTTCAATTAAGGAAAATGATGTGTTTATTTAGTATTTCTTTAAGACTTATAACAAAAAGACGTTAATTAAAAACCGCATCATTAACCGATACGCAGAATCATATTATAAATAAAACTAAAAATGAGGTTGTATATAACTCACTCTGAAATTGATTGAATATATAGTATCTTTAATAAAATGCAGCTATTGTGGCGTAGAATTTGAGAATCAAAAAATGATTAATTTAGTTTGAAAAGACTGAATATAAATACTAGAAAAATAGCCAGTAAATGAGTTTATT
>NZ_KV796878.1:0-87377 GCF_001809305.1 Staphylococcus sp. HMSC072H03 | reverse complement strand
CTAGAAAAATAGCCAGTAAATGAGTTTATTATGAATTCATTTACTGGCTTCATTAAATAATGATCTAGACAATTTGCTTTTCTAGACCTACTTTGAAATGCGTTATTTTCTTTAAGAATAGTAATATATGATTTGTGTTGATAATGCTAACCTTGGTCAGAGTGTATTGTCATGCGATAGTTCAGATGAGATTTTTTAATTAAAACCTTGTTTTAAACATCGATGACAAGGTCTAATGTAGGACGTGTAGACATCATTTTCAGAATGATATAAATAAATCCATAAATGGAGATAAATCGAAACTATTTATACCCTAGGGGGGTATATGTTATAGTATAAGTAGTTTTACTATAACATTTTTATTAGGAGGGGTTAATTTGAATAATAATGGTGAAGCGCATAATCATCAAAATCACATGAATCATTCCAATCACATGCATCATGATAACCATGAATCACATAATCATCATAGTGGCCATGCACATCATCATGGAAATTTTAAAGTTAAGTTTTTTGTTTCATTAATTTTTGGAATACCTATCATTTTTTTATCGCCACTGATGGGTGTTAACTTACCTTTTCAATTCACATTTCCAGGTTCTGAATGGGTAGTGTTAATATTAAGTACAATTTTATTCTTTTATGGTGGTAAACCGTTCTTGTCTGGTGGTAAAAATGAAATTGCTGAAAAAAAACCAGGCATGATGACCTTAGTTGCCCTAGGTATTTCAGTAGCTTATATTTATAGCTTGTATGCTTTTTATATGAATAACTTTAGTAGTGCAACTGGTCATACAATGGACTTTTTTTGGGAATTAGCAACCTTAATTTTAATTATGCTATTAGGACATTGGATAGAAATGAATGCTGTCGGAAATGCTGGAGATGCTTTAAAGAAAATGGCAGAACTGTTACCTAATAGTGCGATTAAAGTTATGGATAATGGCCAACGCGAAGAAGTTAAAATATCAGACATCATGACTGATGATATCGTCGAAGTAAAAGCCGGAGAAAGTATTCCAACAGATGGTATTATCGTTCAAGGACAAACATCTGTAGATGAATCCCTAGTCACTGGAGAATCTAAAAAAGTACAAAAAAATCAAAATGACAACGTCATCGGGGGTTCTATTAATGGGTCTGGAACAATACAAGTCAAGGTTACAGCTGTGGGAGAAGATGGATATCTTTCTCAAGTGATGGGACTTGTTAATCAAGCACAAAATGATAAATCTAGTGCTGAATTGTTATCTGATAAAGTAGCGGGTTATTTATTCTACTTTGCTGTAATTGTTGGCGTGATTTCGTTTATTGTCTGGATGCTCATTCAAAATGATGTTGATTTTGCATTAGAACGTCTTGTAACTGTGTTAGTCATTGCTTGTCCACATGCTTTAGGCTTAGCAATACCTTTAGTCACTGCACGTTCGACTTCAATTGGTGCACATAATGGTTTAATTATTAAAAATAGAGAGTCTGTAGAAATAGCTCAACATATCGATTATGTAATGATGGATAAAACTGGTACTTTAACTGAGGGTAACTTTTCTGTGAATCATTATGAGAGCTTTAAAAATGATTTGAGTAATGATACAATATTAAGCCTTTTCGCCTCATTAGAAAGTCAATCTAATCACCCATTAGCTATAAGTATTGTTGATTTTGCGAAAAGTAAAAATGTTTCATTTACTAATCCACAAGACGTTAATAATATTCCAGGTGTCGGATTAGAAGGTCTAATTGATAATAAAACATATAAAATAACAAATGTCTCTTATCTTGATAAACATAAACTTAATTATGACGATGACTTGTTTACTAAATTAGCTCAACAAGGTAATTCAATCAGTTATTTAATTGAGGATCAACAAGTCATTGGCATGATTGCTCAAGGAGATCAAATTAAAGAAAGCTCAAAACAAATGGTAGCTGATTTACTATCAAGAAATATTACACCAGTCATGCTTACAGGTGACAATAATGAAGTGGCACACGCTGTCGCAAAAGAATTAGGTATTAGGGATGTCCACGCACAACTCATGCCAGAAGATAAGGAAAGCATTATAAAAGATTATCAAAGTGACGGTAATAAAGTCATGATGGTCGGAGACGGTATCAACGATGCCCCGAGTCTTATAAGAGCCGATATTGGTATAGCAATTGGTGCAGGCACAGATGTTGCAGTGGATTCAGGTGATGTCATACTTGTTAAAAGTAATCCATCAGATATCATTCATTTCTTGACTCTTTCAAATAATACTATGAGAAAAATGGTGCAAAACTTATGGTGGGGTGCAGGTTATAATATTGTTGCTGTACCTTTAGCAGCTGGCGCATTAGCTTTTATCGGGTTAATATTATCACCAGCTGTAGGAGCAATATTAATGTCTTTAAGTACAGTTATAGTAGCGATTAATGCTTTTACATTAAAATTAAAATAAAAGAGGTAAACCTTATGTATAATAAAGTTTTTGCAATTTTAATTATAATTTTTTCCATAATAATTATTGCGTCTAATGATACTTTCGCAGAAAGTAAGAATGATATGATGAATATGAAAGAAGATAAGAAAAATACAATGGATATGACAAATATGAAACATCATGACGAAAGAAAGAAATTAAATTCTTCACAAGGAAAAAATGAAATAATATTTCCTGAAGTTGCAGAGTCAAAAAAAGATAACAATGGTTATAAAAATTATACATTAAAAGCTCAGGAAGGAAAGACAGAGTTTTACAAAAATAATTTTTCTAATACTCTAGGCTACAATGGAAATTTACTTGGACCAACTTTAAAATTAAAAAAAGGAGATAAAGTTAAAATTAAGTTAATAAATAACTTAGATGAAAATACAACATTTCATTGGCATGGATTAGAAGTAAATGGAAAAGTGGATGGAGGGCCTTCTCAGGTTATAAAACCAGGAAAAGAAAAAACTATAAAATTTGAGGTTAATCAAGATTCTGCTACGTTATGGTATCACCCCCACCCCTCTCCAAATACAGCTAAACAAGTTTATAATGGCTTATCAGGATTATTATATATAGAAGATAGTAAAAAGAATAATTATCCTAGTAATTATGGAAAAAATGATTTGCCTATAATAATCCAAGATAAAACATTTGTATCTAAAAAATTAAATTATTCAAAAACGAAAGACGAAGATGGCACTCAAGGTGATACTGTTCTTGTGAACGGAATAGTAAACCCCAAACTGACAGCAAAAGAAGAGAAAATACGTTTGAGACTTTTAAATGGTTCTAATGCTCGAGATTTAAATCTTAAGCTAAGTAATAATCAAAGTTTTGAGTATATTGCTTCAGATGGCGGTCAATTAAAAAACGCTAAAAAATTAAAAGAAATTAATTTAGCTCCTTCAGAGAGAAAAGAAATAGTAATAGATTTATCTAAAATGAAAGGCGAGAAAATCAGTCTGGTCGATAATGATAAAACTGTAATTTTACCGATTAGTAACAAAGAGAAAAGTTCTAACAAAGGTAATACACCAAAAGTAAGTAAAAAAATAAAATTAGAAGGTATGAATGATCATGTTACCATTAATGGTAATAAATTCGATCCTAACAGAATAGATTTTACACAAAAGTTAAACCAGAAAGAAGTATGGGAAATTGAAAATGTCAAAGATAAAATGGGTGGTATGAAACATCCTTTCCACATCCATGGAACGCAATTTAAAGTTTTATCTGTGGATGGTGAGAAACCTCCAAAAGATATGAGGGGTAAAAAGGATGTTATATCTTTGGAACCTGGACAAAAAGCTAAAATAGAGGTTGTATTTAAAAATACTGGAACATACATGTTTCACTGTCATATACTTGAGCATGAAGATAATGGAATGATGGGTCAAATAAAAGTAACAAACTAATCAATAGGGAGATTTTAATATGATGAAAAAAGATAAAGACACTAATGACCAAAAAAGTGAGAATCATATGAAGCATAATGATGAAAGTAAAGTTCCTGAAGATATGACATCGACTAATGAGGGTGAATTTAAAGTAGGAGATAAAGTAACCATTACAGCAGGGCATATGCCAGGTATGAAAGGTGCAGAAGCTACTGTAAAAGGTACGTATAAAACATATGCCTATGTTGTAAGTTATAAACCCACAAATGGAAATGAAAAAGTAAACAATCATAAATGGGTCGTAAACGAAGAGATCAAAGATGCACCTAAAGATGGATTTAGTAAAGGCGATACTGTTAAATTAGAAGCAAGTCATATGTCTGGTATGAAAGGTGCTACAGCCAATATAGATAACGTGAAAAAGACGACTGTTTACGTAGTTGATTACAAATCCAAAGATAATGGTAAAATCATTAAAAATCATAAATGGATGACAGGAAATGAACTGAAAGCACGATAAAAATCTAGTTCTAGATTGAGAAATAAATAGATATAAAGATATCCTCCTTAATCAATAATTTAAATAACTTATTATTGTTAAGGAGGATATCTTTTAGTGTGTAAATTAAAAAGAATTTTAGAAGAATAACATTTATCAAAAAACTGTTCATTACCTTATTAAATGAAATTATATAATTAAAAACCGCATCATTAACCGATACGCAGACGCTTATCATAAGTGATGCGGTTTTTCAGCAAGTTTAGAACAAATGAGACAAGAATTAGAAGAAAAATATATCATATTACTTAAAATATGTTACTTCATATCAGATTGATTAGCTTTCAATTCACATATATGATTAAGCAACAACCCCCTAAGCTATAATAAGTTTAGGGGGTTATACAATCATAAAAATGTATCAAAAGAGTAAACAATTTTTCAATCATTTACCAAAGTGATCTAGTTCGTTTCATATTACTTAATATTCATTTATATTTAACTTCATTTCTAATTGATGAATGAGATGAGTAATCAGTTCATTATTAGGAGTTTCGATACCTAATGATTTACCATAGTCCACAATTTGACCATTTAAGTAATCTATTTCAGTTAAACGACCATGATTATAATCTTGATGCATTGAAGGATAGTGTAAACCTTGTGCATGATCAGGATAAGCTGCTTCAATTTTCGAGATTAAGTCGTTAATATGAATATCTACATTTTTAGCATGTGCTACGTCGACAATTTCTTCAATGATTGGGCGTATCATTGCTCTAGAATGATCATAAGCGCCCAATTCACCGATTGTTTTATCTAATATCGTGCACAATGGATTTAAAACACTGTTAAGCGTAGCTTTAGACCATATCGCTTTAAATACATCATTACTGATAGTGGCATTTAAATGGGCTTGATTTAAGATATCTGCAATTTCTTGAGTACGTGGGTCTTTTTTACCATCAGCACGTTGAAAGTCAATTGAACCTTCACCTTCTAATAGCAATTGACCTGGACCACGTAATCCAGCTGTCCACATTGTTACGGCTAAGAAAATTTGTGATTTTGGAACAAATTGTGATAGACGTTCGTCATGGCCTAAACCATTCATCATACATAAGATGGCAGTATCCTCGCTAATTGCTCCCTGATTTTTTAAAGTTTGCATCATTTGTTCAGATTGCATTGATTTTGTCAAAAGTACAATAATATCATAGGTTTGATTGACCTCTTCAGGGAATGTGGCATGCATTTCAACAGTATAAGTATCATGTTCAGTTTGAACTTCTATTCCTTTTTCATTTATTCGATGAACATGATCTTTCCAGTAATCTATTAATGTAACATCTTGTCCACTTTGTTTTAGGTAAGTACCAATACGGCTTCCCATTGCACCCGCACCAGCAATTGCAATTTTATTAGCCATACTTAACACTCCTTATTTTCTTTATATAGTATGTATTTTCACACAGACAATTTTTTTAAACTTTTTTTACCTCGTGTTCATTTATTTTGGAATACAAATATGCATCAAGTAAAAATATATGTTCTATTAAATCAATAGTGATAAGGATAATTTTCAAATCATTACGTGTATAGTTTATTGAAAGAAGAATATAAATGTAATAAAAATAAATCCTGATACTTAGTTTCATTTAAATACGTTAGTATCAGGATTATAATTAGCACGAAAGTTATATTAGACTTTTAGATATCGTTTTAAGCCAATCATATTCATCGTAGTAAATATGATAATGAAAACAAACAGTCTTAATTTTTCACAACATACTATTCGCAATCATAATACGCAAATATCTTCTCGTAAACTATAAATGATGACCCTTAAATTATTCGTCGTGTTTAAGCACACGAGTCATTTCTTCAATCTTGCCGGCATGTAATGGAACATGGAAGGCATTTAGTACTAATAATTCATTGAGTGTTTGGCAACCAGCAACGGGTTCGTTAAGTTCTTGTGATAATTGTTCATCCGTTAGTTTGCGCGCACGTTCAGGAAGTGTTTTTAAGTTTTCTTTAATCGTTTCGATTGATGGAACATCTTGTCCTTCCCAGTTAGCAGGGCTAGATCCGTAACCAAATAGTTTAGTATATTTAGCGATATCTACGGCATTTTGACCACCTATTGATAAAGCAGAATCGAAAATCGTTAAAACGTGTCCAAATTGCCAATGTAACGTATTTGGAAAAACATCATTTTCTTTATCTAATACGTGTTCAACATTCCAATTATCATATACAGATAGTAAATGATTTACACCTATATCAATTACATCATAAACTGTTTTATCATTCATTTAAGTTTCCTCCTATATTTAAAAAGTGTATTACTAAAAGCCTACCCGTTAAAAATTAGTCACAAACACTATGATTAGAAGTACCCGTTTTATTTACTGTATAGCACAAATGGATGTAAAGAAGATGAAGACTAGACAAGTATCGAAGCTATATTACTGAAAAAATGTTATTAAAACTACAATAATAAATATTTATAGCAGAGAGACCGACAACATCATCTCTTCAATTTCTTAGAAGGTAACTTAAACTAGTCATCCTTAGCTCGTTTTGTTCTCTCGTCTTCTATTCTTAAAATGGAGAAATTTCTTAATCATAGCATCAAAATAATGTAAAAAAAGAGTGGAATAGAATGTATTTTAAATTCATCGTCCCACTTCACTAAGTTTAGTAAGAAGAACTGGGATTGAAAAAAGCTTAGCACAAGCGCATTTTCAACTCAGTCATCGACTGTTAACATATTAAAAATGCCCAAGACACTTAATAATGTCCTGGGCTTTTTTATCTATTTGTTCAAGAAGTTACGTATATATTTCTTGTTTATTTATATAGTCATTATTGTGGTTTTAAAATGACTTTAATATTGTTATCTTTTTTCTGATCGAAAATATCATACGCTTGTTTTGCTTCTTCTAAAGGCATGGTATGCGTTATAATTTCTGTTGGATCAAACACTTCATTTTTAATCATTTCATATAATTTTGGCATTTGATGAATAACTGGCGCTTGACCACTTTTTACTTGAACATCTCTATTAAAAATTAAATCTATTGGAAAATTATCTGCAGGTGTAGCATAAATACCAGTTAATTGAATGGTACCAAATTTTCTTACTGATTCTGCTGCTGTAATAATTGGACTAATATTACCGCGTTGTGCTGAATTTGAACTCATCTCTAAATCATCTTGAGCGACTTGTCCATCCATTCCCACACAATCTATCACAACATCTGCACCACCACGTGTAGTTTCACGAAGTAATTTTCCGATATTATCTTCTTTAGAAAAATTATACACTTCAGCACCATTGAATTTTTTCGCATGGTTTAATCTATGTTCCACATTATCAATGGCAATCACACGTTCAGCACCTTTTAATTTAGCAAATTTTTGTGCCATTAAACCGATTGGACCACAACCTAGAACAATAACAGTATCACCAGATTTTACGCCCGCATGTTCTACACTCCAATAAGCTGTTGGGACAACATCAGATAAAAATAATACTTGTTCGTCTTTCAAATCACTATCTGGAACTTTGAAAGAAGAGAAGTCAGCAAATGGAACTCTTAAATACTCTGCTTGTCCTCCCCAGTGATTCCCGTGCATGGCACCAAAACCGAAAAGTCCACCATTGTCCATTTTCCAATTTGCAGGGGATGGATTAGAGTTGTCGCATTGAGACTCCATATGGTTATTACAATAGAAGCAGTCACCACAACCGATGTTAAAAGGTATAACCACTCTATCCCCTTTTTTTAAGGTCTTAACGTCTTTTCCTACTTCTTCTACAATTCCCATTGGCTCATGTCCAATAACAAAGCCAGGATCCATAAATAAATCGCCTTGATGATAAAGATGTAAATCAGAACCACATATACCTGAAGCGGTTATTTTAATAATTGCATCTGTTGATTCTTCTATCGTTGGATCGTTTACTTCACGAACTTCCATATTTTTATGACCTTGATAAGTAACTGCTTTCATTAATATCGCCCTCCTCCTGCCAATCTACCCCTTGTAACATATTATAAACGCTGAAGAGTCATATATTATGTTGAGATGATATAGATATGTTCGAATTAGAGGTTATTTTAGTAGAAAGGATATAGACGCATCGATGTTACATTCATTTATGGAAATGAAGAAAAATTAGGGGAGAGTCTTGTAACAACAGGACTTAAACGTGAAGACGTATTTATCACTACTAAATTATGGTTAGACGATTTTAGACGAGACAACGTAGAAAAAGAATATCATTAATCATTAAACAATTTTAGTTTAGATTATTTGGAGTTATATTAAGTACACTAACCAGATACAAATGAGGTGGTAATGATTGATACATGAAAAGGGAAGAAAGATTTATATCAATCAGACAAAGTTAAAGTATTGGATTAAGTTACTTTAATAGAGAAGTTTTGCTTTAGAAATTTACATGATGATGAGCAATACTATTGAAGAAGATAAAAAAAGAGATTATACCATCCGTATAATCCCCGTAGATACATAATATATAATTGAACTCCCAACTCATACATAGTCTTTCTCCTAAGGCCATTATGCGACTATTCGTTTTATTTGTCTATGTTCAAATATATTAATAATAAAAAATGAGTATAACATTTATATAAACGTGTGCATTGTTTTTATACTATCTGCCTAGTTAGACCATGAGAAATGACATACTTAATCAAGGCCATAAGCAAATTTGATTTTATATAGTTCATGGTCACTTAAATGAAATTCATTAGTATGGAATACATATTTGCCAAATATATTTTTAGCTTCTTTAGGTGAGATAATATATTCATTTTTTAATTTTTCTAACTCTTGAGCTACACTTGTTGCAAAATTATATTGATCATCACGTGTGTGATAATCATTAAAACCATTTTCTGATTGTTTTATTAAGTTTTCTATTTGAGTTGAATTCTTATTATTTCTTGATAATCTAGATTTTCTAAGTCTTTCTAAAGTTCTCATTGCTTTAGCGTATTTATCTTCGATTGCTTTTACTCTATTTAATGTTTTTAATGAAGTTCTATTTGGTGTAACGCGAGGTGATGAATCATAAGCATATTTATCTTCAATTGCTTTTAAAGTTTCATTAAATTTATCTGTAGCTTGATCTTCATTGTTTTGACTTGCTCTATTTAATTCACTATATGCATTTTGTATCTCTAATTGCTTGGCGACTTCTTTTAAATATTGTGTTAATTCATTCATCTAGACAAACTCCTTTATTTAATGTTCTTTATTGAATATTTTCTCTATCTGTATATATATATCACTTAATACATATAATAAAACATTATGATTTAATTATAAATTGTTTAACAGGACATAATTATTCAGTATTAAGACCATTAGATATATTAAATGTAAAAAACGATAACAATCAATATTAAATATTGTAAAAAGTATAGTTGGAATCTATAACTGATGAACTGTTTATCTTAAATAGTGAGAGAAAGACTAACAGAAACTTAATATAATAGTTAAGTAATAAAAAAATGCCCATATCTCATGGGCATTTTTATGATTACATTGTACTGATATCAATAACAAAACGATATTTAACTTTAGATGCCAACACTCTTTCGTAAGCATCATCAATATCATCTGCTGTAATTAATTCAATTTGTGGGGCGATATGATGTTCGGAACAGAAATCTAACATGTCTTGCGTTTCTTTAATACCACCGATAGCAGATCCAGCAAATGAACGGCGATGACCAATTAAATTAAATACTTGTAAGGATACAGGCTCAGCTGGGGCACCAACATTAACGAGTGTACCATCTAAGGCTAATAATTTAAGATAGTCATCTATGTCTAATTTTGCACTTACAGTATTAATAATTAAGTCAAATGAACCAGCAAGTTCTTTAAATGTTGATTCGTCACTTGTTGCATAATAAGCTGAAGCACCAAATTTTAAACCATCTTCTTTTTTATTTAACGTACGTGATAACACAGTCACGTTAGCGCCCATTGCATGTGCAATTTGAACTGCCATATGTCCAAGACCACCCATACCAATGATTGCTACATTTTTTTTACCTTCATAGGCTTTCCAATGATTTAAAGGTGAGTAAGTTGTAATCCCCGCACATAGTAAAGGAGCAGCAACCTCTAAACTGATATTGTCAGGAATACGTAATACGAAATCTTCTTGGACAACAATATGTGTTGAGTAACCGCCTTGTGTTTTCTCACCATATTTGTCAGTACTTGCATAAGTACCTACACTTCCATTTAAGCAGTATTGTTCTTCGTTATTTTTGCAGTTTTCACATTCACCACAAGAATCCACCATACATCCAACACCTACACGGTCGCCAACTTTATATTTAGTGACGTTAGGACCGACTTCTTTAACAATACCTGCAATTTCATGACCTGGTACGAGTGGATAATCGACAGGCCCCCATTCTTCTCGAGCAGTATGGATATCAGAGTGACAAATACCCGCATATTTAATTTCTATTAATACATCATGTTTATCCAAATCACGACGTTTAATTTCAGTAGCGAAAAATTCAGAATCTGGGCCATTTACAGCTCTTGCTTTTACATTCATCACAGTCATTTCCCCTTATACATATAAGATAGAATATACGCGTTTGTATGATTCTTCATATTGACAATAGAGACTTAGATTAATTAAGTCAACACATTGAACTCAATATGTATAGCACAAGGTGATTTTAAACTAATCGTTGTGAAGCATGTTTCAATGACTTCATATTAGAAAGGAAAATAAAAACAGATCAATAGGCTTTTAATAAAAATGTAATTATATTGATAACATGTTGAGGGACATCCAAGAGACAGCTCTGATAAATATAGAAGTGGAGGAACAAACGATGAACATTGGTATTATTGGGGCAACAGGTAAATTAGGAACTAAAGTATTAGATGAAGCACAACAACGTGGACATGAAGTCACTGCGATTGTAAGAAATGTTGCTAAATTAGATGCTGATAAAGATGTTAAAGTGATTGAAAAAGATGTATTTGATTTAACTTCAGACGATATTAAAGATTTAGACGTGGTAGTCAATGCATTTGGCGCGCCATTAGGTGAAGAAGAAGTGCACGTTGAAGTAGGACGCATATTGATTAACATATTAAAAGATGTAGATACAAGAGCCATTATTGTAGGGGGTGCTGGTAGTCTATTCGCAGATGATGCGCATACTATACGTGTTATGGATACACCAGATTTCCCGGAAATAGTGAAACCAACAGCTAAAGGATCAAGTCGTAACTTACAAGACTTACAACATGCTGAAGGAATTACTTGGACCTTTATTAGTCCATCAGCGGAATTTGACTTTGAAGGTAAACGTACAGGCACCTATACGTTAGGAAAAGATCAATTATTATTTAATAGTAAAGGTAATAGTTATATCAGTTATGCAGATTTTGCTATTGCTATAGTAGATGAAGCTGAAAATAAAGCGCATATTAATGAACGTTTCACAGTTGTTGGTGAAGAAGAATAATAGTGACTCTAGATGCCCTTTAGGAGAAATAATTAAAAAGGCCAATCTAAATTAAAAGTAATTAGCCAAAATATAATGGTAGCCATAAAAACATTAAATGAACTGTTTAAAGAATGTCCTCCTATGTATCTACATGATGGTATTTAGGAGGATATTTTAGCGTGAGACTACATTATTTTGTTTTTTAATAATAGATTCATAACTCATTAATTATATAAAAGTAGGGTATTAAATATAGGAAGACTTTAAAGGAGAGAATTATGATTAATATTAAAAAAGTTACAAGAATTGTATTACCTTTAGCAGGTGGAATGGTTATTGGGAGATTAACAGCTAAAGCTCAAAATGATTATAAACATTATGAAAAACCACCTTTTTCACCTCCAGCTAAAGTATTTCCAATTGTATGGCCACTACTTTATACCTCAATGGGAGTAGCTTATCAATTATCATATGCGCATGCAGCTCATAAAAGAGAGAAACAGTCTATAACACGTGCTCATTATGCACAATTAGGATTGAATTATGCGTGGACGATACTTTATTTCAATTTAAAACTGAGAAAGACATCTTTAATTGAAAGTTATGTATTACTTGCAGCTGGAAATATTACTGCACATCGTTTTTATGCATCTAATAAGTATGCTGGTTTATTAATGTTACCTTATGTCATTTGGTTAAGTTACGCAAGTTATTTAAATGGAGGTAATTTAATCTTAAATGAAGATAAACCAGGTTATACTAGGGATTAACACTGAGTGATATGTATGACAGAATATATAGTAGGATATATTAAGTGACAGTAGGAGATTAATTTTAAGTATTATTCTTTTATAAATTATGTAAAAAAAGCACAAGCACGTATACATACATGCTTGTGCTAAAATTTATGTTTAAACAGGGACAACATTTGTTGCTTGTTCGCCACGTTGACCTTCAGTGATGTCAAACTCTACTTTTTGACCTTCTTCTAAAGTTTTATATCCATCAGTAGCGATACCTGAGAAGTGAACAAACACATCGTCACCGTCTTCTCTTTCGATAAATCCAAACCCTTTTTCTGCGTTAAACCATTTAACTGTACCGTTATTCATATAGAATACCTCCAAGTGCTTTTGCACATCATATTTGTAACAAATTCATAAATTAAAAGAGAATATTCTATAAAAATATACTACAATCCAAAATACGAGCTTTTATTACGTGAAACCAACTATACACCTTTTGAATGAATAAGTACAGCATTATTTTGAAATTTAGCATAATTTCTTTTGGAATTATAAAAATACATAGATAACAAGACTAAGATTTATAATTTATTAAGATCGTTATTTTACATATATCGAATAAATATATGTAAAATGAATGCTAAGGTGGCGAAACATCTAAGATTTTAATTACTTTTTAATATATCCTAAATTGCCACCAACAGTTTCATAAAAATCAAAACGCATGCCTGATTTGATAACTGAGCCATTTAAATCTTTATCTAAAACTGTAAGGGCTAATTTTCCATTAGGTAAATTCTTTGTTGTAAATTGAACAGTATATTCTCCAGATTTAAAACGATGTTTCTTAATATCTAATACGATGAATTGAGTTGGATTTTTTCGATGTTTTACTTCTAGATACTTTAACTCAGAGTTTTTAGAAAGTATTTTTAAGAACACCTTATCATTCTCTTGAGAGATTTTTAGTAATGTAGGATGCATTCTTTTTTTGTAATGTGTTCCTTTAAACGAATAGTAATATATATCGTTTTTCTCATGAAGCGGCTTATCATCTTTTTTAAGATAGAATTTAACAAAACTGATAATGTCTTCTTTATTCCCCTCACGTATTAGTTTGATGGCTTGTCGGTTTAAATCATCATCTGCATAGTCTAAAGCATCGAAATGTTCATCTACCATATGAATGATATTTTGAAAAATAGGAAGTAACTCATTTATGTTTTTAATAAAGCTTTTTTTATAGAATTTAGCTTCTAAAACATCTTTATTAATAATACGATATAGTAAATTAGGCATTAATTTATTATTTTTATACTTACTCATTAAGTGACGATAGGCTTCACCTTGCCATTTCATACGATTAATATGTGTTGATTTTTCTGATTTTACTAAAGAAATATTATCGTCGTAACGGTTAGCACAATAAACCACATCTTGTGTTGTACTAATACGTTTAGTATTGAAAAAGACTTCTGCGAAAAATTGTAAATCTTCTCCAAAAATCATTTCTGGAAATTGAATATGATTCTTTTTAATGACGCTAGCTTTAATCATACGACCAGCAGGTGCTAAATGATAAAATGATTTTCTAAAGTGTTTTAAATCTACTTTATTATATGCAATTTTAGATAGAGCAACGCCACTTCTAGCTATGCGATCACTATGCACATATTTTGTTAAGCCTGTAGCATAGTCTGTCTTGTTTGTTTTTAAAAGTGTATATAACCTTTCTAGAGCATCTTCAGGTAACCAATCATCACCGTCTATAAACATGATGTACTTTCCCTTACTTAAATCAATAGATAAATTTCGTGGTTTCGCAGGTGTACCCGAATTTTGATCTAATTGAATAAATTTGTAATTAGAAAAACTGTCTATTTTTTTAGAAACAATATCAACGGTTTGGTCAGTAGAACAGTCATCCACCACGATTAATTCAAAATCTCTCATATCCATCGATTGTTTTAAGACACTATCTAATGTTTTATTAATAAATTTTTCTTTGTTATACGTACTAATTAATACACTTACTTTAGGCCTATGATTGATTTCTTTACTCTTTATAACCTTCATTTTTATACTCCTTTAATTAGTAATCTTTTTGATAATCTAATGTATTTTAAAAAGTAGTTAAAATACAAATAATAATCTAATTATATTTAATATAATCAATTTTTTCTATCGTTATTTATTGTAATAATCTAATTATAGATTATGTTATATATTTTGTTTTTAAGTATTAATATATCTATTATCATCACAATAATCTTTAATTATCTATAAAAATACCTAAATTAGGTAATTATGATATATATGAGATTAGAAAATAAAATGAACTCTGATTTATTTATAGGAAATGCGAGCGTTCTCAAAGAAACTCAAAAATGTTATAATTACAGTTGAAAACGATTCCAACAAATTGTTATTTGATATAGCTATTTAATTATTGAATTAAATGACTATATCAAGTAATAAATAGGAGAGATAGAAATGAAAGATACAGATCAAATACATACTAAAAATACTGAAGAACAAGGTATTACGCTACCCTATTTAAAAAAAGCAGTTATTTTTTCTATTACATTTGGTTTCTTCGGAGTAAACATGGCATTTGCACTTCAATCAGCAATGATGGGAAGAATATTTCAAACGCTCGGCGCCGATCCTAATAATTTAGGTTGGTTTTTTATTTTGCCGCCATTAGCAGGAATGATTGTACAACCACTTATTGGATACTATTCTGATAGAACTTGGACTAGATTTGGACGTCGGATGCCGTATCTTTTAATTGCTGGTCCCATTGGAGCGATCGTATTAGTCCTACTACCTAATGCAGGTTCGTTTGGATTTGGATATGCATCACTTATGGCGTTGTCATTTGGTGCAATCATGACGTTACTTATGGATTTGACGTCAAATGCGTGTATGCAGCCCTATAAAATGATTATTGGAGATATGGTAAACGAAAAACAAAGAGATATGGCCTGGTCATGGCAACAAATCTTCTCAAATTTAGGTGGTATTATTGCTACACTATTACCATTTTTACTAACAATTATGGGAATGAGTAATGTAGCGCCTAAAGGGGAAGTACCGATGACAGTAAAAATAGCTTATTATATTGCAGCAGCGGTATTACTCATTGCTTCTATTTGGACGGTTCTTTCCGTTAAAGAATATGAACCTAAAACATATAACTATTATCACGGCATTTCAGATGACAATAGGAATGAGAAATTAAATTTATGGCAACTGTTAAAAACTGCGCCTAAACAATTTTGGCAAATTAGTGTAGTTCAATTTTTTAACTGGTTTGCATTAATGTATCTCTGGACGTATTCAACAGGTGCAATAGCAAAAAATGTATGGAATGCGACAGACCCTTCTTCAGCAGGATATCAAGCAGCAGGGAACTGGTATGGTGTGTTATACTGTATACAATTTTTAAGTTCAGTTATTTTTGGTTTTGTCATTGCAAAATCTAAACCCTCTCAAAGAAAATTTTGGTATAGTTTTGGATTAATTTTTGGTGGATTAGGTCTTATTTCAATGTTCTTTATTCATAACCAATGGTTACTCATTATTTCATTTATATTCATTGGTATTAATAACTTAACGATGAATACTCAACCATTTACACTATTAACCGAAGCAATTGATGGAGAAAATTCAGGTGCTTATCTAGGCTTATTTAACACAAGTATTTGTCTACCACAAATTGTTGCTTCTGTAGTAAGCTTTGCACTTTTCCCACTATTAGGAAGTTCAATGCCTGCGATGTTATTATTTGCAGGAATCATGATGCTTCTGGGTGCAATCTCAGTTAAATTTATTAACGCAAAATTTGAATGAAATACTAAAAAATAAAAAATTTATTTATAATTTGTAAGAGCGAAAAATAATTTTTCGCTCTTTTTTTATAAAAACTATCCGCAATGTTTCATAAACAATATCATTGATGTCATTAAAAATTTAATGCATTTAAGGAATATCAAACTTTGAAGTATAGGTGAGGACATACGCGGTAAATCACTCGCCATAGAAAAGTCATATCACACATCATTCATTTAATTCATATTGACATTATTAAAAATCTCTGTACAATTTAAATCGTAATAATTACGATTTAAAAGGAGAGAATATAAATGAGTAAGATACCTGTAACTGTATTAAGTGGTTATTTAGGTTCAGGGAAGACAACGTTATTAAATCATATTTTAAATCATCGAGAAGGCCGTCGTATTGCAGTTATTGTGAATGATATGAGTGAGGTTAATATTGATAAAGATTTAGTTGCTGATGGGGGTGGACTGTCTAGAACAGATGAAAAATTAGTTGAACTATCTAATGGATGTATTTGTTGCACGTTACGTGACGATTTATTAAAAGAAGTTGAACGACTGGTACATAAAGGCAATATTGATTATATCGTTATTGAATCTACGGGCATTTCTGAGCCAGTACCTGTAGCGCAAACGTTCTCGTATATCGATGAAGCGATGGGAATAGATCTCACTTCGATTTGTCGTTTAGATACGATGGTTACGGTCGTTGATGCGAATCGATTTGTTAATGATATTCATTCTGAAGATTTACTTGTGGATCGTAATCAAGGTGCGGATGTGACAGATGAACGTTCAATTGCGGATTTATTAATAGACCAAGTTGAATTCTGTGATGTACTTGTATTGAATAAAACAGATTTAGTTACAAATGAAGCGCTAGATAAATTAGAACATATACTTAGAACATTACAACCAGATGCAAAAATAATTAAAACAACGCAGTCTCAAGTAGATATTAATGATGTCTTAGATACAGGACGATTTGATTTTGAAAAAGCTAGCAATTCTGCAGGATGGATTAAGGAGCTAACAGAAGGCGGCCATGAGGCACATACACCGGAAACTGAAGAATATGGTATGAGTTCGTTTGTCTATTCAAGACGATTACCGTTTCACGCGAAACGTTTCAATGATTGGTTAGAACAAATGCCTCAAAACATTGTTCGTTCAAAAGGTATTGTATGGCTTGCGCAATATAACGAGGTTGCGTGTTTACTGTCACAAGCAGGATCGTCATGTAATATCAGCCCAGTTACATATTGGGTTGCATCAATGCCTAAAGAAAAACGTGAAGAGATACTTGCTCAACGTCGTGACGTAGCGGAAAGCTGGGATATTGAATATGGGGATAGAAAGACACAATTTGTCATTATTGGTACCGACTTAGATCAAGAAAAAATCGAAAAAAAACTCGATGAATGCCTGCTAAATAGTAGCGAAATGAATTCTGATTGGTATCAACTTGAAGATCCTTATCATTGGAAAATAAGAAAACCTTAAGAAATAATGGATATTAAACAAGTTATGATGATAAAAATATTGATTACAACTTTCATATAAACATCATACAACTTTTCGTAATATGGTATTGCCTTTTGTACTGAAAACGATAAAGTTTAAAATATTATGATGGGTCATTTTTTAGTTTAATACAATAAATGATTAATATAATTAAAGAGGAAACGACGAGATTATCGTCATTTCCTCTTATTTTTTATGGCATCATTAATTTAATACCTCTAATGATATTTTTTAAAAATAGCACCAGTGCCCATATAAAGAAAATAACTGCGATGAGGACTGCAATGATCCAGCCGATACCGTGTTCACTATTTACAAAAGCTGGGGAAATAGATAGGGTTACTAATCCTAATACCACCATAACCCAACTCATGATGTGATTGAATAACGCATTTCTAGCATGGGTCGAAGCTGGTGGTTGTGCGACGATCCATACAATAAGTGGAAATAATACTGGTGCAAAGAAGACACTTAAATAGCTAATGCCTCCTAAAATATCATTTTCTCTATAGTTTTCATTTGGCATATCATGATCACCTCAATTCTATAAAAACATATAATAAAATAAATAGTAAGTAAGATATTCTAAAATTACAACACTGTAAGTTAGTATAAGGTTGATGTTGAAAATAGTTAATTAAATATTTTGATGAATATAGCATATAAATGTATTAAATTGTACAATATTAATATATTAACTTTTAAAAGGTGGATATTATGCGGGAATTTTTAAATCTGTTAGGGGCATTACTAACAATGATCATTACATTTAGCATTTCAATTTTATTTAGTTTCTTAATACCTTTAATGGTCGAAGGAAATATTTTAAACATGGGGAAATTAAATCATCCGACATTTATTATGTTGTGGATTATTTTTAGTGTTATATTCAATATTATTATTCTTATTTTAGCTTTTTCAATGATTCAGTTTAGTAGTGACTTTGTAAATAAAATGAAATTAATGGCGATGTTAACTTTTTTTGTAATTATTAGTTATGCAAGCTTTAGTCATATAGATATGCAAGCTTTAACTGATCATTTAACATTAACGAGTTCTAAACATACCCGAGAGTTATCAATCAAACTTTTACCATTTGTTTTAACGATATCATTAGGATGTTATAGCGCTATTTTATCCTACTTACAGTATCAAATTGATAGCGAAGAACGTATGATATAAATTTTGAAAGCGCTTTACATATTAATACTAATTTTTTTGAAATAGTGCTAAAATAAAGATGAGAACAGATAAGGGGGAGATTAAAATGTTATCATACAAAAACATTTTAATTGCAGTTGATGGATCAAACGAAGCAGAATGGGCCTTTAATAAAGCCGTTGATGTAGCAAAACGTAATGATGCAAAGCTAACGATTGTGCATGTGATTGATACAAGAACATATACCGCTTATGAAGTGTACGCATCTCAATTCGATCCGTCTAAAGAGTATTCTGAGAAATTACTTGAAGGCTATAAAGAACTCGCTGTTACAGAAGGCGTGACAAATGTAGAAACACGACTTGAACTTGGCCCACCAAAATTACTCATTCCTAAAAATTTAGCAAATGAATTGAATGTTGATTTAATTATGTGTGGTGCTTCAGGCTTAAATGCAGTCGAACGTTTTATGATTGGTTCAGTATCAGAAGCAATTGTACGTCATGCGCCATGTGATGTATTAGTCGTACGTACTGAAGAAATTCCAGAAGACTTTGAATCAAAAGTAGCAACTCCAGAATTTAGAAGACGATATTTTGAAAGTTCAGACCATAAATAATAATGATTTAATATATGACTTCATTCTCACGAAGTAGTGAGGATGAAGTTTTTTATGGGAAGTATAAATCAAGAGATGATTTTAGATAAAATATAAAATATGGTATCATTTTTATTTAAGTGTCGTGTTCTAAATAATGGCGCACAATCATTTAAAAATATAAATATAAAAGGAGAATCATATCAACGTGAATCAAATGAAACAACTGTTTATTAAATTTGTTGAACCATTAACGAAGATAGAGTTTTATCAAAATTTACTAGCCAATATTTTAATTATTATTGCCTATATCTTATTAGGTATGATTGTTATTGCAATTTCTAGAAAAGTAGTAACAAAATTTTTTAAAGTCAATGAGAAGAAGAAGACACGTTATAAAATTAAAAGAAGTGAGACACTTTCAACACTTGTTCAAAATTTAATTAGTTATGTTGTTTGGTTTATTGTTCTTACATCGGTTCTCTCTCGTTTTGGAATTAGCGTCTCAGCTATTTTAGCTGGAGCCGGTGTCGTTGGTTTAGCCGTTGGTTTTGGTGCCCAGACTGTTGTAAAAGATATCATTACCGGCTTTTTTGTTATTTTTGAGGGACAATTCGATGTCAGCGATTATGTTCAAATTAATTCATCAGGTGTAACGATTGCAGAAGGAACCGTACAAACCATAGGATTACGATCTACTCGTATTCAATCTGATACTGGAGAAGTGTATACCTTACCTAATGGCACAATTAGTGAAATTGTAAATTATTCTAAGACAGATGTATCACCCCTTATTGCAATTCCAATTTCTCCAAATGAAGATTATGACGTTATTGAAAAAGAATTAAAAGCATTCTTACCAACATTAAAAGATAAATACGATATGTTCGTTGCGGCACCTGATCTACTCGGTTTAGATAGTATTGATGGTAATGAAATGGTAATTAAATTATTAGCTCATGTTAAACCGGGCATGCATTTCCCAGGCCAACGTTTATTAAGAAAAGAAATCATAAGTTACTTTAATGATGTAGGAATTCATACGCCTAAACCAACACTTGTGAAATTAGAAGATGAAGAAAAATAAACAAATGCTTATCATCATAGGTTTTTAAAATTTTTCCATAAGTTCTTTATAACAACTTTTAATGATCAAAAATTCATTTAATTATCATCATATAAACGGATAAATAATTAATAATTTCTAATTATTTAAGATTTGCCTACATTACACTTTGGGTGTAATATCAAACTGTAATAAATAGAAAGGGATGATAAGTAATGTGGGTGAAAGACTTTTATTATGATGGTAATGAGTACATCAATAAAACTGTATGGGAGTACATGTGTAAAGATAATGTGACGTTTGATAAAGCCATTGAGGTGCTTAATTTAAATTATAAAGATGCAGTTGCGAATGAGAGGGACATTCCAAATTTAGACATCGAGAGAAAAAGTATTGTAACAAGTGACTTTTGGTAAGCAATGGCTATATCAATAAACAGCAGTTTCTACGTCAAATACGTAGAAACTGCTGTTTTATTATGTTCTATATTTAAATTGTTCAATCGCATTTTTAATGTCATCTCGAACACGTTGGAATTCTGACCAATTTTTTCCGGCTGGGTCATCGAAGCTCCAATGTTCTTTTTTAACACCTGATGGAATAGTAGGACAATGTGCATCAGCATGACTGCATAATGTTACTACTAAGTCTGACTGTTTTAAAATCGTATCATCAATTAAATCAGAGGTATGAGTTGAAATGTCGATACCCACTTCTTTCATGGCTTCAACTGCCTTAGGATTAACACCATGTGTTTCAATGCCTCCTGAATATACATTCCACTCATCACCTAAAATTGCTTTTCCAAAACCCTCAGCCATTTGGCTACGACAAGAATTCCCTGTACAAATAAAATAAATGGTCTTTTTGATCATGATAAACCTCTCTATCTATAAAATTAATCTGACTTTATTCTACACTAAACCTAACCATTTCCAATACGTTAAGCTAAATAAAATCACAAGAATATAACCTATAATAGTGAGGGGGATACCTGATTTTAAGAAATCTTTAACAGTAAATGTATCCGTACCATAGGCCAACATATTTTGTGGTGCACTCACTGGTAATAAGAATCCAAAGCTAATCACAAATTGTTGTATTAAAACGAAACCGATAGAATGATCGCCTAAACCTAATGTTGAAGTTAATGAAATAAATACTGGGATCAATGCAGATGATAAGCTTGTTGCACTCGCAAAGCCTAAATGAATTAAAATATTGAATAATGTAATGAGTGCAATCGTTGCGATAATTGGTAACCCTTTTAGGCCCATTAATCCAAATGTTTTATCACTGAGCCATTGAGCAGCGCCTGTTTTAAGTAAAACGTTACCAAGTGAGATGCCTACACCAAAGACGATAATTGTTCCCCATGGAATTTTCTTTTCAACGCCTTTCCAAGTAATCACACCGATTTTAGGCATTAACATCATACCTAATGCAATTAGAGTAACACTTGCTGAATCGATAGGGTGAAGTACTTTTTCGGTAGACCAAAAGATCAGTAATAAGATAGAAATGACAATGAGTCGCCATTCTCTAGCACTCATTGGGCCTAGTTCGTTTAAGTCATGTTTAATCAATTCTTTACCACCTTCAATGGCATCTCGTTCAGGTGGCATCACTTTCATCATAATGAAATATAAGGCAATAGACATCAGTATAGACCATGGTGCAGCGTATAAAAACCATTCACCCCAAGACACGTTATAACCTAAGTTTTGATTAATGAAATTGATAGCGACGATATTTTGCGCAGCGGCAGTTTTAATACCGATATTCCAAATCGATACAGCTTGTACGGATGTAATAATAAGAAGTGATGCTAGTTTACTATCTTTACTCACTTTAAAGGCTGCAATCATTCCAAGTAAAATGGGTACGACAGCACCAGCACGAGCCGTAGCAGAAGGTACAAAAAAGGCTAATACAATTGATACTAAAATTGCACCGATAACAATATTTTTTGTTTTATTTCCTACAATTGAAAGGACATAAAGTGCTAGTCGTTTATGAAGATTGGTTTCTTGCATGGCAACTGCTAAGAATAAAGCGGCGGTCACAAGTGCCACTGCAGAAGTAGAAAAACCACTAAATGCCAGACTCAGAGCATTGTTTGTTCCTAATAATTCGCTTCCCTTAAGAATGGTGTCTCCACTTTTAGGATGACCAAGTTGTTCTGATAGATGTTGAACAGGACTAAAGCCAAGTAACAATATAATAAGCCCTAAAATTAAAGTCGCTGAAACTGGATAAGATACTGCTTCAGTAACCCACATGATTACGGCAAAAGCAAGAATGGCAAGTGCTGCTTTAGCCATGACCGGTAAGCTACTTGAAGTAGGTAGTAATAAAATCATTACTAATACGATAAAACTAATCACAATCCATAAGGGTTTATATCCTTTATTTGATTTCTCTTTTTTAGATTGATTAGTGATTTGATTCCCCTTTGTCATTATTATCGTCTCCCTTAAAATAGTTACATTATTATTTTAACAAGAAAACGCTTTATTTTAGGAGTTACATTTTAAAATACACAAAATTTTCAAAAAACTATTATTTACAGTTAATAATCATAGAAATATTGAGATGAAAAAGAGCGAAACACTGAATTCAATGGGAATTCTGTTTCATTCTGTTACTTATATATTAAAGCCGTCCGAAACCATTTTCCTTAATATTGTTAACTTGATCTAAACTAATAGTTTGTTCTTGAGGTTCAGTAATATGGATATGTTGATCATCTTTAATTTTATCTATAGCAATATATTCTCCACTCATTGTTTCAACACTTTTTCTGACTGTAGTAAAACAACAATTATAATTATTTAGTAATTTTTATTTTTTAATCGCCCATTGACAATTTCGATATGAAATGCGATTATTAAAGCGTAATAATTACGATTTAGGAGAGAAGAAAATGATTAAGAAAAGTTTAATGTTAGTCTTCATCAGTATTTTAACGTTGTCACTTGTAGCTTGTGGAACATCCAATAGCGGTAGTGAGACAGATAAAAAATCAGAGAACAATGAAAAACTTGAGGTAAAAACGACAGTATATCCGCTTAAATCGTTCGCACAACAAATTGGTGGTAAATACGTCCATGTTGAATCAATCTATCCGAATGGAATGGATCCACATACATATGAACCGAGTCAAAAACAAATGGTAGATATTGGTAAATCAGATTTATTTGTATATACAGGGGATAATCTAGACCCAGTTGCTAAAAAGATTGCAAATGCGATGAATGATAAAAATAAAACATTATCATTAGAATCATCTTTAAATAAGACCGATGTATTAAAAGGCGAAAAGGATGAACATGAACACGGTGAGCACGAGGAACACGAAGAACATGAACATCATCATGGTAAATATGATCCTCATGTTTGGTTAGATCCTGTATTAAGTCAACAATTTGCGAAAGATATAAAAGATGAATTCGTTAAAAAAGATGGTAAACATAAAGATGACTATGAAAAGAATTATAAAAAATTAGTTAGTGATTTGAAGGATTTAGATAAAGACATGAAACATGCGGTTAAAGGTCAAGAAGGTAAAACAGTATATATTTCACATGATTCTATCGGTTATTTAGCTGATCGCTATGGCTTTAAGCAAGAAGGCATCGAAAATATGAATGCTGAAGAACCAAGTCAAAAAGATCTTACAACTATTGTAAAACAAATTAAAGAGGATAAGGTAAACTATATTCTAGCTGAAGAAAATGTGTCGAATAAAGTTGCAGACACGGTTAGAAAAGAAACACATGCAAAAACAATTTCATTTTATAATATGGGTTCTCATACTAAACAACAAGACAATGACAGCAATACGTATCAATCATTTATGAAGAAAAATATTAAAGCTATTGAAAAAGCATTAAAAAATGAATCTTAAAATTAAAGTATATTAAAGTAAAGAAGTAAGATAGGAAGATCAAGTCAATTCTGTCTTACTTCTTGTTTTATAGACTTCCTTTTTCAGAAAAAAGTGGTATATTGAATTTAAATAATATGTAGAACATTATTTATTATTTTTAAGAAGTAAGGCTTTATCACTAATAGATTGGAAGGGGACAACATCATGAATATTTATAAACTGCGTTACCAACATCATAAAGACATTGTAGATGACAATATTTTAACTGTATTTGTATTAGCCAAAAATGAAGAAGATGTAAGAAAATTTGCGAAAACGGTAAATTACAAAGTTGAAGATGTTAAACACACAACATATGAAGCTTATGAAGAAGCTAAAGCAAAAGGTGAAACGTATCGCCTTGAACATGCAGATACATATATTAGCTAAGTCTGTATAACTAAAAATGATAACTAAGGATAAATATCGATGAGTATAAGGTTACACTTAAAACTTCTTTTTGCATAAAAAATGAATGTAATCATGCAAAGAGAAGTTTTTTTATGTATTATTATCTAATTTTTTTAAAAATTCTAAAGAAATTGATTTTAAAAAAATGTATAATATCTATTATGACTTTAAGAGGAAAACGAGGAAAGACAATGAAACAGAAACTTACATTTAAAGAGAATCTCTTTATTGGATCGATGCTTTTTGGTTTGTTCTTTGGAGCAGGAAACTTAATTTTCCCACTTCATCTAGGGCAAATGGCAGGCGCGAACGTATTACTTGCGAATTTAGGATTTTTAATTACAGCAATCGGGTTACCATTTTTAGGAATTATTGCTATCGGTATTTCTAAGACGAATGGTGTATTTGAAATTTCTTCACGTGTAAGTAAAATTTATGCATACATATTTACGATTGGTCTTTATCTTGTTATTGGCCCCTTCTTTGCTTTACCAAGACTTGCAACAACATCATATGAAATTGCGTTTTCACCATTTGTTTCTCCAAGCAGTGGAAAATGGATTTTACCTGTCTTTAGTATTTTGTTCTTTATTGTGGCTTGGTTCTTTGCACGTAAACCATCTAAAATCTTAGACTATATTGGTAAGTTCTTAAATCCAGTCTTTTTGATTTTATTAGGTATCGTGGTCGTACTTGCATTTATTCACCCAATGGGCGGTATTAGTCATGCACCAATAAGTCCTGACTACAATAAAAGT
Source organism: Staphylococcus sp. HMSC072H03 (assembly GCF_001809305.1). Lineage (NCBI taxonomy): Bacteria > Bacillati > Bacillota > Bacilli > Caryophanales > Staphylococcaceae > Staphylococcus > Staphylococcus sp. HMSC072H03. The sequence goes on along the minus strand of NZ_KV796878.1, from coordinate 61,435 downwards.
GTATTATTAAAAGGTTTTATCGATGGATATAATACATTGGATGCACTGGCATCACTAGCATTTGGAATCATTATTGTAACGACTATTAAAAAATTAGGTATTACAAACCCTAATGATATCGCTAAAGAAACAGTGAAATCGGGAGCCATTAGCATTATTGGCATGGGTGTAATCTATACACTTCTTGCAGTAATGGGAACAATGAGTCTTGGAGAATTTAAAGTAAGTGAAAATGGGGGCATTGCTCTTGCACAAATTGCCCAACATTATTTAGGTGATTTCGGAATTATTGTTTTATCACTTATTATTATTGTAGCTTGTTTAAAAACAGCAATTGGTTTAATTACAGCATTTTCAGAAACATTTACAGAACTATTTCCTAAAACGAACTATATTGTATTAGCCACTATTGTTAGTATATTAGCATTTATATTTGCGAATGTCGGATTAACAAAAATTATTATGTACTCATTACCCGTATTAATGTTTATTTATCCATTAGCCATTACACTTATTTTATTAACATTAGTAAGTCATTTATTTAATAACTCGCCAATTGTGTACCGCTTTACTACATTATTTACAGTGATTGCTGCATTTTTTGATGGTATTAAAGCGAGTCCAGAACCTTTTGTGAAAACGAACTTCGCACAATCATTAATCGGTTTTGCTGAGAACTATTTACCATTCTTTGATATTGGTATGGGATGGATTGTCCCAGCATTAATTGGATTTATTATCGGACTTATTGTCTATAAAGTTCGTGGCAACAAACACGAAGTTCAAGCATAATTAAGCCATTTACTATAAGCTATAAGAAGTTGAAATCATACGATCTTATAGCTTATTTTTTATATATTTAAAGGTATAAATATATTTATAAAATGCATTAAAATGAAGATAATAATGATTTTGAGGAGAAATAAAGATGGACTATAAAATAGATAAAACATGGGCAATCTTTTATAAAGCCTTAGCGCATAAATTGTTAGAATATCAAAATTGTCGTGATCAATTGATTGAGAAAATACGAGAACTTTATATTAACACTCAAATCAATATGCCTAAATTAGAAATTAATAATGAAATGATAGATATGGATCCATTTACTGTGTTTGGATTATTTAATAAGAGTTCTATGACTAAAAAAAATAGAATTAAAATTATAGAAGAAATGGCCAAACTATTTGATGTGAAAGCAGATATACCACGAAATTTTGATGGTATTCCGACAGTGATGAATTTACGTGCTACATTTTATAATTTTAAGAATGATCGTGAAGCACAAGACATTGAAAATTTATGGTCGTTGTTTGAAATTGCTTTATTGTATTCATCAGATAAAAGCGAAGATAATGAAAATAACTTTAAGAGAAAATTTAATCAAGTGATGGCTCAGCCTGGAATCGGTATGGGTAAGTTAACCAGTGGATTATTTTGGATTGATTCTGACACATTTGCCAATTTAGATTCTCGAGCGATTTGGTATATTTTTGAAGAAAGCGAGATAAGTACAAAGTATATCAATTTTGAAGTTAACTTAAAACAATCATTAACTGCAACAACGTATTTAATGATGATTGAAAAATTAAAATTATTTTTAAAAGACGATAACTATTTGAATGATTTTATTGATTTAAGTTATGAAGCATGGCGCAAGTCAAAGGAAGTCAAGCAAAGCTCAAAAGTCAAAGATATCGATGCAGATAAGGGTTTAGAAGTCGTGAATTATTGGATTTATTCTCCCAAACCACAAGATGTTGATTTTGCTTCTTTTATTGAGAATGGAGAAATGTCTATTGGATATAACGAGTTAGAAGATTTCTCGAACTATGCATCTAAAGAAGAGATTAATCAAAAATTACAACAATTGAACCACAATCAGCATCATTATATTCATACGGTTAATGCCATATGGGAATTTAGTAAAGAAATGAAGCCTGGGGATATTGTATATGTGAAAAAAGGACAGACTGATATTGTAGGATGGGGCGTTGTTTCATCAAATCATCAATATAAAAATGATAAAAATATCATTCAGCTTGTTTGGAAGGAGAAAGGAAACTGGAAGATTCCAATAAAAACATTAAATAAGACGCTCACTAAAATTACGCCATATAGTGAAACGATTCGGAAATTTAATGAGTTATTTTCAGTTGAACATTCTGATGGATTGGTTGCTACACAAACGACTTATCCCGTTTATACAGCAGAACAATTCTTAGACGACGTATTTATGAATGAAGAAGACTATGACACGCTTGTACAATTAATGAGAAGAAAAAAGAATGTCATCTTACAAGGGCCACCAGGTGTAGGTAAAACATATGCAGCTAAACGATTGGCTTATTCAATGATGGGTGTTAAAGATAAAGAACGTGTGAAACTTGTACAATTTCATCAAAGCTATTCATATGAAGATTTTGTGATGGGGTATCGTCCTACTGAAACTGGCTTTGAATTGCGTACGGGTGCGTTTTACAATTTCTGTAAGCAAGCAGAAGAAGATAGTGAGAAAAACTATTTCTTTATTATCGATGAAATTAATCGTGGCAATTTAAGTAAGATATTTGGTGAATTGTTTATGTTAATTGAAAACGATAAGAGAGGAATGGAAATAGAATTACTTTATGCAGATGAGAAATTCTGTGTTCCAGATAATGTTTATATTATTGGTATGATGAATACAGCAGATCGAAGCTTAGCCATGCTTGATTATGCACTACGACGTCGATTTGCATTTTTTGATATGAATCCTGCCTTTGAAACCATACAATTTAAACATTATCAAGAAAATTTAAAAAATCCACAATTTGATGCATTAATTGATACAATTCAAGCATTGAATGTCGACATTCGAGAAGATGATATGTTAGGTGAGGGGTTCGTCATTGGTCATAGTTATTTTAGCAATATAGTTAATATCACAGAATCTGAATTATCTAATATTATTGAATTCGAAATTATTCCATTATTAAAAGAATATTGGTTTGACGATCCTTCAAAAGTGGATATTTGGAAGGTACGTTTAAGGGATGCGATTCAATGATTAACATTCATAATATTTATTATATGTTGTCTTATGCGTTTACAGTTTTGAATAAGAAAGGCTATCAACATATAGCAACAGAATCATTTAATAATGTGGCAGATTTGTATAGTGCACTTCTCATTAAAGGCGTATCGAGTCAATTAAAATATGGTCTTCAACATGACTATTTAGAATACAATGACTCGCTTAATGTGATACGAGGAAAGATTAATGTCACAGCATCCATAAAACAAGGAACGATGATGCATAAACGGTTAAATTGCACGTATGATGAATTTTCAATTAATACGTATATGAATCAAATTCTAAAAACAACAATGCTTAATGTTCTAAAATTAGATATTTCGCGCACACGTAAAAAAGCGTTAAAACGACTGCTGATATATTTTGAACACGTAGATATATTAGATTATCGACATATTGATTGGCAGTTACGATTTGATCGTCATCATGAAACATATCGTATGTTAATGGCTATTTGTTATCTTGTTACGCAAGGACGAATTCAGTCAGAAAGAAGCGGTTCAAGAGAAACAATGATGTTCGAAGATGAACAACAGATGGCGCGTTTATATGAACGGTTTGTTAGGGCTTATTATAAAAAGGAATTTCCACAGTTAAAAGTCACCGCGTCTCATATTCCATGGGCCATTGATGATGATCATCGTCACATGTTACCGACAATGAGAAGTGATGTCATGCTCACTTATGGCAAACAATGCTTAATCATTGATACGAAGTATTATACGTCCACGTTACAACAATATTTTGATACAAGAACGATTCATTCTGGAAATTTATATCAAATATTTGCGTATGTAAAAAATGAAGCACTTCATTTAAAACCTAAGCAGATAAATGTTGCGGGGATGTTACTGTATGCGAAAACGGATGAACAACTTGTACCTGATAATACGTTTCAGATGAGTGGCAATACGATTAGTGTCAAAACATTGGATTTAAATCAAGATTTTATTCATATTGCTAAACAACTGGATAATATTGTATATAATTATTTTAAGATATAAAATAGTTAGTAGATATTGTAAAATTTCAACAATCCATATATGATATATGTAAATTAAAATGACAATTTTGACTTATAACAAAGGGGTTAATGACAATGAAACACATGCATTTATCTGTTTTAGCTTATAGTACAGGTCTACATCCTGCCTCTTGGAGACTACCACATTCATATGTTGAAGAAGTTGGAGATATTAATTTTCAAATTAAGTTAGCGAAATTAGCCGAAAAAGGTAAACTGGATGCTTTCTTTCTAGGAGACGGTCAATATATTTCTGGAGAAGAAACGGGACATATTTCTTATTATTTTGAACCACTAACGGCACTTGCTGCCATTTCACGTGAAACACATTCAATTGGCTTGATAGGTACCATTTCTTCTTCTTTTTATGAACCTTATCTTGCAGCACGTATGCTTTCAAGTTTACATCAAATATCTCATGGGCGTATTGGGGCAAATATTGTAACATCTCAATTTGATTTAGAAGCACAAAACTATTCGATGCAAGCTTTACCACATCTTGAAAAACGATATGAACGAGCAGATGAATTTATCAATGTAATGAAAAAATTATGGGAGTCATTTACTGTAGAGGCTATCGTTAATCACAAAGACTCAGGGATTGGCTTAAATCATCAGTATATTCATCCACTTCATTATCAAGGAAAGTATTTTCAAGTTGCCGGAGCTATTAACATTCCAACACCAAAATATGGTCGACCACGTTTATTTCAAGCAGGAACTTCCATTCCAGGGCGTGATTTAGCAGTACGACACGTGGATGCTATTTTTTCAATTGCATGGAATTTACAAGATGGCCAACAATTCAGACAAGACATTCATCAACGTGCCATGGAAGCAAATCGTCAACCACCTCTTGTATTACCAGGTCTCACCGTTTATGTTGATGAGAATGAAGAGGATGCTTATAAACTTAAGCAACAATTAGATGATATGATTCCACTTGAAAAACGCAAAAAACAATTATCTAAAGCCATTGGTCTAGATATAAGTGAATGGAAACTAGATGAAGTCGTACCATCATTACCACCTTATGATGCGTTAGAGAAAAAAGTTGTAAAATCTGTGTATGAAGCTGTACAGCGTGCTGTTATGACCGAACACCTTACCTTACGCGATGTATTAGATCGATTTGGTACTTGGGTAGGACATAAAACGATAGTGGGAACACCGGAACAAGTAGCGGATGAAATGATTGAATGGTTTGAAAAAGAAGCGTGCGATGGTTTTATGTTAATGTCACCAACATATCCAAATGCATTTGAAAAATTTATCGATTTAGTCATTCCAGTTCTTCAAGCGCGTGGCGTGTTTAGAAAAGAATATGAAAGCCATATGTTAAAAGATCATTTAAATATAAATACAGAGAAGCTATAATTAAGCTTCTCTTTTATTTAATAGATATCATGAAAAAAGACTTCCTCCATTAGGGGGGAAGTCTAAAATGTTCTTTATATTATTCCATTTTAACTTTCGCTTTGTCTGATTCTTTTTTATATTTTTGATACATAATCCAAAGAATAATTGCCCATACGGGTATAAATAATACTCCAATTCTAGTTGAACTGTTAATTAATAAGATAATAAAGATAAATGCGAAGAAAGCTAGAATCGCAAATGCCATATATTTTCCACCAGGCATTTTGAACTTACTATCTTTGTGTAATTCAGGATTACGTTTGACATAATTTAGATAGGCAATCATGATAAGTGTCCAAATTAAAATATTCAATACTGTTGAAAATATCGTAATTTGCACGAACACTTTTGTTGCATCTTTAAATATTGCATTTAAAATAACTGAAATACTTAATAAACCGCATGTAACTAAAATAGCATAGTGAGGTACACCATGTTTATTTGTTTTATGCAAGAATGGTGGGCCTTGTTTACGACCTGCTAAACCGTACATTGTACGACTATTTGCAAAAATACCACTATTACATGATGAAGCAGCTGCTGTTAAAACGACAAAGTTAATAATACCGGCAGCAAATGGAATACCAATCAGTCCGAATAATTTTACATAAGGACTATCCGCAGGGTTTAGTTTGTCCCAAGGTACTACAGACATAATCACTGCTAATGAGCCAATATAGAAAATTAAAATACGCGCAGGTACATTGTTAATTGCTTGAGGAATCGTTTTGTGTGGGTTTTTAGTTTCCCCAGCTGTAATTCCAATTAACTCAATACCAATAAATGAAAAGATAGCCATTTGGAATGCCATCAAGAACCCTTGAATACCATTCGGGAAAAATCCACCTCTAGACCAAAGGTTCGTTACACTGGCTTGCCCGTAAGAGGTTTTCATTCCAAGCACAATCATCACAATACCAACAATGATTAAGGCTACAATTGTTATCACTTTAATAATTGACAGCCAGAATTCTAACTCTCCAAATAGCTTTGCACTGAATAAGTTCAAAGCGACTAATACTAAGATAGTAAATGCCGCTGTTAGCCAGTTTGGTACTGTTGGATACCAATATGAAACATATTTAGCAACTGCTGTCACTTCTGCCATGCCTGAAATAATCCAAGTTAACCAATACGTCCATCCGACCATAAATCCAGCAATTGGTCCAATATAATGATGGGCAATATCCCCAAATGATTTGAATCCTAAATTTGATAAGAGGATTTCTCCCATTGCTCTCATAAACATAAATAATACAAAACCGACAATAACATAAGTCAATAAAATAGACGGTCCGGCTAAATGTACAGATTCACCTGATCCAAGGAACAATCCTGTACCAATTGCGCCCCCAATAGCGATAAGTTGAATATGTCTATTACTTAACTCTCTTTGCAGTTTATCTTCTGCCATAATTTTCTTCCCTTTCCTGAGTAACCTTATGACTGAAACATTATGACTGAATCCAATACCCTTTGTTATAACATAAATAATTTTTTAAAACTTCAAATTATTTAATTTGTTAAGTTTAAGAATACCCTATTTAGTTAATATTAATCAAATAATAGTTTAATAGATAAGTGTTAATACATTATTAAATATAGTTAATAATGTATTAAATTGAGTATCTTTTTAAATCTATAAGCAAATTACTTCTCTTTATTTTCAATTTATTTAATAATCTAAGTTACGTAATTAAAATATGAAAGTAGGGAAATGAATGAACGATTTTAACGAAATATTAGAAAGTAGAAAATCTGTTAAAGGATTTGATCCAAATTATAAAATTCCACATGACGAAATGAATGAAATCATTAGCAAGGCAACAAAAGCACCTTCATCAGTGAATATGCAGCCATGGCGTTTTGTTGTTGTAGAAAGTGATGAAGCGAAAGCAAAATTACGCCCGTTAATTCGATTTAATACATCACAAAATGATACATCTTCAGCGATGATTGTTATTTTTGGTGATTTACAATGTTATGAGGAAGGCGAATTCATCTATAACAAAGCAGTTGAAGAAGGACATATGCCTCAAGAAGTAAAAGACCAAATATTACCTTTTGTAATGGATACTTACAAAAATAGTTCACGTGAAGTTATGAGTGACATCGTAAAAGTGGATAGTAGTTTAGCTGCGATGCAATTAATGTTAGTTGCAAAACAATATGGCTATGATACGAACCCTATCGGTGGTTTTGAGCATGACAAAATTGGCGAAGCATTCGGATATGATTTAGAACGTTACGTTCCAGTGTTAATCGTTGCGATTGGTAAGAAAGAAAAAGAATCTCATACATCATATAGAATGCCAGTTGATAAGGTAGTAGATTATCAATAATTAAAGTTTAATATAAAATATCAAAAAATATATTTCCATAAACGATTATAAAAGAAAGTTCTTTAAATAAAAATTTATGGGAATATATTTTTTCTTTAAAATGATTAATTCTTTTATAAATGGGAATAACTAACTGTATTCCGTAATAAGGAAACAATGTACATAACAATGTATTTACGATACCAATCTATATCTAGGAGAGATAAGTATGGATCAATCAAACAAAAACAAAAAACAACAACAATTAGATGAGTTAAGAAAAAATAATGATGGTACAGCAATGACTACAAATAGTGGTATGAAAGTAAGTGAAGATGAACATTCACTGACAGTAGGGGATAGAGGTCCGACTTTACTAGAAGACTTCCACTTCCGTGAAAAAATGATGCACTTCGACCATGAACGTATTCCTGAACGTGTGGTACATGCTCGTGGATTTGGGGCACATGGTGAATTCCAAGTGTATGAAGATTTAAGTGAATATACAAGTGCTGATTTCTTAACACACCCTGAAAAAACAACACCTGTCTTTGTGCGTTTCTCTACTGTACAAGGTTCTAAAGGATCTCCAGATACAGTACGTGACATTCGTGGTTTTGCTACTAAATTCTATACTGATGAAGGTAACTTCGATTTAGTAGGTAACAACGCGCCTGTATTCTTTATTCAAGATGCAATTAAATTCCCTGACTTTGTACATGCATTAAAACCAGAACCACATAATGAAATGCCACAAGGTGGTTCAGCACACGATACATTCTGGGATTTCATTGGTCAAAATCCTGAATCTATGCACGCAGTATTCTGGGCAATGAGTGATAGAGGTATTCCTAAAAACTTCCGTCAACAAGAAGGTTTTGGTGTACACACATTTAGACTTGTAAATAAAGAAGGTCAATCTTACTTTGTTAAATTCCACTGGAAACCTAAACAAGGTTTAGAAAGCTTAGTATGGGATGAAGCACAAATCTTACATGGTAAAGACATTGATTTCCATCGTAAAGATTTATATGAATCAATTGATAAAGGTGACTATCCTGAATGGGAATTAGGCTTACAAATTATCAAACCTGAACAAGAATTTGACTTTGATTTTGATATTTTAGATCCAACTAAATTATGGCCAGAAGATCAAGTACCTGTGAAAATCGTAGGTAAAATGACATTGAACCGTAATGTAGATAACGTTTTTGCAGAAACTGAACAAGTTGCGTTCCACCCTGCGCATATCGTTCCAGGTATTGATTTCTCTAATGACCCATTATTACAAGGTCGTTTATTCTCTTACACAGATACACAAATTTCTCGTCTTGGCGGACCAAACTTTAACCAAATTCCTATTAACCGCCCAGTTGCAGAAGTTCATAATAATCAACGTGATGCAATGCATCAATCATATATTCATCAAGGTCAAACAGCCTACCATAAAAATGGCTTGAACAATAATAACCCTCATACAACACCTAAAGAACAAGGTGGTTTCGAGCATTATCATGAAAAAGTAGAAGGTTATAAAGTACGTCAACGTAGTGATAGCTTCAAAGATTACTATACTCAAGCTAAATTATATAAAAACAGCTTAACTGAAGCAGAACAGCAACATTTAGCCGATGCTTTTTCATTTGAAATTGGTAAATGTAAATCACCAGAAGTAAAACAAAATGCTGTTAATCAAATTAATAAAGTTGATCGTAAATTAGCTGAATACGTAGCAAACAATGTAGGCGTAGAAGTTCCAGCAGAAAATGAAGAAGTGCAATCAGATGCTAAAGATAGCCAATTAACATTAGAAAAATTTGATATTCCATTAAAAGGACACTCTGTAGCAGTGCTTGTAAATGGTGATATTAGCGCTGAAACATTAAAATCATATGCAGAAGTATTTGTTAACAACGACTTAAACTATGCATTTGTTGGACAAACAGCTAAAAATCTTAATGATGATGAAATTGGTATTACTGAAACTTATAGCACAGCAAGTTCAACAGTATTTGATAGTGTAATCGTTCTTTCAGATGGTAAAGAGATGTTACCGACTGCGATTGACTTTGCTGAAATGAGTTATAATCATAAAAAACCTGTTGTAATCACTGAAGAAGCGAAAAATGTATTACAAAGCAATCGTATTGATTTAGATGCGCCTGGTGTTGTAGTCTCTAGCGAACCACAAGCTATCCTTGACGCATTCAAACGTTACAGATATTTCGATAGAAAATAATGAATAAGTTTTTGAAAAAGCCTGAGACATAATGCGTTGTCTTAGGCTTTTTTAATATATTGGCAGTCGATGATTGAATTGAACATGCGTTTGTTCCAAATTTTTTTCAATTGTAGTCTCGGCGTCTAACATACAGACTTTCAATAAGAAAGTCTACGTCCAATGCAAGTTGAAGATACGTTACTGAGGTGAACGACAAATTCAAAATGAATGCTGTCTTGCACCTTTTGATTAAGGAGGAGATATGATGAATCGAGGTATTAATCATATCGGTCTTACGGTTCCTAGTATTGAAGAAGCCACTGCTTTTTTTAAACAGGGACTCGATGGAAAAATTGCATATGATAGTCAAACTAAAAAAGATGAGCCAAGAGGTGGCGAATATGTCGAGCATATCTTAGGGCTAGAAAAAGGAGCTTTAATTATTCATAAACGCATGATGGTGTTTGGTTGTGGTCCTAATATTGAAATGTTTGAATTCCAACACGCGCAACAACATGAACCACAATCACTACAAGATATAGGTTTTACACATATTTCTTTTTATATTGAAAGTGACGCATTTGACCATGTATTAGAGCGTGTGAAACAGGCAGGAGGAGAGCCATTATCTGAACCACATTCTAATACAAAATATGAGGATACAGAGAATAATAAAATCGTTTATATTCGAGCGCCATGGGGAAGCTTAATCGAACTTCAAACTGTACCTAATGGTTTTTACTATCCTGATGATAGTGAAGCGAAGGTATTTATTCCTAAAAGCAATGATGAGTAATAAAATGGACTCAATCATGCATAGAGTTTTTCAACAGTGACGATTTTGTGTATTTTTTCTCGAAACAGGGTAATAAACTAGAAAGCCTAGCAAAAGGTTTAATGACAGTTTAAGGGAGTAGAACAAATGATTGATATTCAAATTCAAAAATGTGACTTAATTGAAGTCATTGGATCAATAATTAATGAAAAAGTTGAAGTTGAAAATCAAGATGCATGTGAATATTTAGCAACTGAAATTGTGAATGGATTGGAAGATTACAATAGTGAAGAAACTCAAGCCAATAATTTATTAGGCTTGAACAGTGAATTACGTCATGAAGTCAAAGAATCAAATCACGCAAAAAAAGTAATCCTTTCAGCAAATGAAGAAGCATTCTCGTCAAACGATAATAATGTAGATGTACATTCACCTAACTAGATTGAAAAACTTACCACACTTTATAACATCATTTTCTTCTAAATTTTACATAATAAAAAGCACTTCCTAACGAGTGAAAATGTCTTCATCTCATTTGGAGGTGCTTTTATTTATATTAAATTAGAAAAATAATGCTTTAACTATTCTGAAGAAAGAACCAAGTAATTGAAAGAAATCACCAGACATTAGACAACCACCTTTCCATAAAAATGATATTAAGCTTCGTTAGTTGACGTTAGCGCTTCTGTTTGAACTAAATCATCAGCTAAATCATACCAAAACTGTTGTAGTTCTTCTCGCGTGCGTTTTGTATCTGTACTATCTTGACCTACAAAATCGACATGATCCCAGTCGTGTTTAGTAGGCGTTACTTGCCAAATGCCTTTTTGATTTGTATCTGTTGCTTCCGTATAAGCTTGATTGAAAGGATGTTGAGATGAAATCACAGATACAAGACCATCATTTTCTCTCCATTCTTTTTCAGTGGCTTTACCAATCAGATTTGCTGTCACTGTGAATGGTAAGAAGAGATTGTAATCTGCTTTATGTTTACCAAATAATGTAGAGTGTGTTGCTTCGCCTGTATATGTTTTATAAACGATATTTGGATTAAGTGACGTTTTGCGATTAAGATCCGTCGCGCCATCACGTGTTAAATCGTATAAAGCATTATCTTTCGTTTGCCATAACTTAGATGTTTTAGTACGTGAAAGGTATGATAAATAAGATTCATCAGGTTGTTGTTTTAGACCCCATTGAGACAGACCGAAGTCTACTCGAGAGTTTTTATTGCCTAGTCGCTTACCTAAATCAAAGGCGATTTGACGAACGATGGCTTCATTACCTATTTTATCAGAGGCATGTGTACCATTATGTGGCGTGCCTAGTGTTGTGATTGAAGAAACCATATTATCATGATTACCTTGGAATAATGGAGAAATGTCGCCTCCGTGTTCTTTTTGGTATTCAATTTCTTCTTGACTACCATTTCTTAATAATTCTTCTAATTGACGAACAGTTTGGCCTCCCATACTATGACCAACTAGATGCACTTTTTGACCAGGTTGCCAATCTTTATAAACACCTTCGTATGTTTTACCATAGCGTTCATGACCATATCTTTCTGCATGTGCAGCACCATAATCTACAGTACCACCTTTAATATAGTAATAAAGTTCAACAGCACGATCATAGTTACTACCAAACGCACTGATACTTGCTTCATAAGCGTTATAACCATTTTGTTCTAAGTCTTGACGAATGTTTAATTTATCGCCACCCCAATAATGTGATAAAACATTAGGATTAATATCATCTGTAAATCCATTAAAACCATGAACAAGAATAATTGGGTCTTGGTTTTTGTATTGACCTTGTTTAGCAACTTTATTAGTTTGATCTTTTGTTTCTGTTGTACCTTGTTGTTGAGATGTATTATTTGTTGTTGCTACTCCATTGTTAGCTAATGTCTCTATGCCGGCTTGTGAATTTTTTTGATCTTTAGCATCTTTATTTCCAATAGTTTCATTTGTTGTACCATCAATTGAGATCGCTTCATCTTTAGTGTTTAAAGTATTCTCTGTAGGTGTAGTAGAATCTGTTGGTTGTTTAGCTGTCACTGTTTGTTGTGTTTCAGTTGTGTCTACAGTATCATTTGTTTTTCCAGTAGACGGCGCCTCTACGTCATTATTTTTTATTGCATCCTGATTTACATTTGAATCTTGTTGAGTTTTTGATGGTGTTAATTCTTTACTCTCTGTTAGAGGTGTTGACTGAGATGTTTTTGTTGAATGACTGTCAGTTGTTTTTGAAGTATTGTCTTTTGTAGATGATGTGTTGGTTTCAGCAGTCGTTGTTTGAGTTGTTGAATGGTCATGAGTTGTTGTTTTCTCTTCTGTCGGACTTTCATTTGTCACGTTTTCTGAAGAGTGAGATTGATTTTTAGTAGTTGACGTTTCAGTTGTGTTATCTTTTTTATCTGAAGTGATTGTGTCTTTTTGAATTGTGTCTTTAGTATTATTTTGAGATTGCTCAGAAAACGCTTTGCTCTCTTTTGTTGAAGATGATTGTGATTCATCTGAAGGAGTTTCTTTAGTTAATGCGTCTTCAGATTGATTTGATTGATGTTTAATAGTTTGATCAGTTAGGTTATGTTCAATTGTTTCTTCATTAGTGTTTAATTGATCAGTATCATCTTTAACTTGAGTTGAAGTTTTATTTTCATTATGTAAGCGTTGTGTTTCATTTTCATTAGTTACTGATTGAGATGTAGAAGTAGCTTGTTCGTCAGATTGAACATTGTCTTGTTGTGTTTCTTGATTATCAGATTGTTTTTTATTATCCCCAATAGATTGTGCTACAGCTGATTCAGGATTTCCCTCTTCCTGATGTGTTTCTGCTGCCTGTGCAGCACCGCCTCCCATAAATAGCAATGTCGCTACTAAAATGGATGATGCACCCACACTGAATTTACGAATACTGTATCTGTTTTCACTTTTTTTCATAAATAGCACCTCTATTAATTGTTTTTTTGTTATAAAATATATAGGTTAAATAAAAATATTAATTATTGAACGTGGAATAAATCCGAAAAGTTTACTAAATATCGCTTTAATATTTTCCAAAGTAACCATCCTTTCTTAACAGACAATTTAGAAAGCGTTTACAAATATGATGAAAAATTGTCGTATGTAGAACAGAGCTACATACGAGATTTAACCATCAACGTTGTCTATTGAATGTAAATAGATAGTAACGCTATATGAAAGCGTTGTCAATAATCTGTCACAATTACATAGAGTAAATATACATTTTAAGGGTATATGAAATTGAAATGTGTAATAACATCGTAAACTAAGGAGCGAAACCCTAATAAAGTAAACTGTTCCTTAAAAATCATTACTTGTGTGTATTCAAATGTAACTCGGGGTTTTTAGGCGAACGAGGTGGTGTAATACGTCTCCCTTTTCCAAGAGACATTTGGATAATCGATGATACTAACATAATCGAATTGAAAATAATCATTAGTAGAAATACTTTATGATCAGCATCAATAGCAATATCTTTTATACGCTTAATATAAATTGAAGTGTTTGTAATATTTTCTGTATAAACAGATTGTGTTCCTTTTTGAATATTATATTTAATCAGATAGGCAATCACTGGAACAAGAAATGCTGCCGCGTAGTTACGTATTGTGTGCATCGTTTGAGAACGCTGACCAGCTTGAAGTAAATCGCCATCTAATAATGTTGCCATAGCACCACTTACAAGTGTCATACTTGCACCAAAACCAAGTAGGAAACCTTGAATGTAAAGTAAATGAATATTTACGATATCATGTAAAATCATCCAATGAACACTGACATAAAGTAACGCTGATGAGCCTAATGTGCCTAAAACACCAGCTCCTACTGCACTATAGATAAACATTTTAATAAATCCTGTCACAATGACACCTATGAAAAAGAATAAATAAAAATGTAAAGATATAGTGAAAGGTAATTGTAAGATTCTAATTATATACACATTAATTCCTGCAATACCACATAATAAGGCTAAATGTGAAGATATAGCCATTGTTGCACCAACAAGTGGTTTCTTTGTTAATAACGTTTTAAAGTGAACAAATGGATGTTTTGCTTCGTGATTAAAAACTACAAAATTTACAATGAATAAAATTGCTATAATTAGGATAGGCCAGACCCAGAGAGACCCGTACCCTTTTTGTGTAAGCATCCCCATCGGTAGCGTAAGAGCAATCGTACTAAGAACTAATGAAATAATCATAGGACGACTAATATGAATAGGTTCAGAATGTTGATATTCTTCTTTTGTTAAGAATATTGAACCTAAAATAAGACATAAGATAGCTGAAATAATATTAATAATAAAGATCCAATGCCAACGATCTAATTCTAAAGATAGACTACCTGATAGACCTCCCAATGCATTTGCGCCAAATAAACCTACAATAACCATTAATAAGAATACATTGCGGTATTGTTTAGGGAAATTGAGAAAGAGTTTTGGTAAAAGTGTGAAGAATAAGACGCCGGTACTTAAACTTTGTAACCCTTTAGCAATAGATAAAATAATTAAGTCGAAGGAAAAAAGCCCAATAATCGAGCCGATTAAAAATAGAGTTACAAAGAATAAAAAATTACGTCTAAACCCGAATTTGTGTGTCAATGTATGTCCAAGTGGCACGCCAAGTGCAAAGGCAAAGTTAGCAATCACAGAAGGTATAATGAGATATTGAGAACCTATACCAAATGATGTTTGTAAAATACCTTGATTTAAACTATAAGCCAAATTTGAAAAATATTGTGAACCAATGCCGAAGATAGTTAGTATGCCAAGTATTGATATTTCTAGCATTTTTCCTTTTTTAGATGACCAAAAGTCCATTTTTTTCACTCCGATATATGAATATGGTGTATCGTCATTTCGCAACTTAACTATTGTACTCTTATAAATGGGAAAAATAAATAAGAGTGTCTTATATATAAAATATGAAATAAAAAGAAACCTAAGAATTTAATCTTAGGTTTCTTAGATAGCGGAGGGAGAAGGATTTGAACCAACGCGAGCTAAAAGCTCCTACTAACCATAAAATGGTTAGCCTCTTAAGCCAGGCTTGAGTATCCCTCCATAATTTTACTTTAATACTATACTATATATTTTGAAGTTTGTAAAGAAAAATATTTTTTATGTAAATAATTTATAAATGTACATTAAAGTTAAAAATAAATTGTTTTATAAAAAAGACGCATACTGTCCTTTGTTTGTTTTATAATATTGATGTACATATTTTATTTTAAACATAAAACCAATTCATTTTTAAATGGAAGAAAGCAGGGGACAAATTAATGCTAAAATCTAAATTTGGTAAATCATTAGTAGCGAGTGTCGTTATTGGTGCTAGTGTACTAGGATATTCTGCCCAACATCAAGAGGCTAAAGCAGTAGAAACCAACTATTATTATGACGGGATACAAAGAGGATCATATCAAGCGTATTTAAAAGCGAAAAAAATTAGTAACAGCAGTATTTCAATCCAACGCTATCCAAATGCCTCACAAAATAATTTAAAGGCGATTGGCCGTGTATCTAATTTAAATGGCTGGAAAAAAGGCTCTCGCGATGCATCTGTAAGAAAGCAAGATTCTATGGGAACAGGAACAGTGATTGGGGCACATACATTTGTAACCAATGCACATGTTATCGATGATCAATATGGTCGTGCAGCGGCTCCGAAATATATTAAATTTCAAATGAATCGTGATGGAAGTCGTATGCCATATGTTTTCCAAGCAACAGAAGTGATTAAAGTACCACAATATGATATTGCAGTGGTTCACACAAAACAAAATATGTCTAAATATGTGAAACCAGTTAAAATTGCAACGGATTCAGAGATTAAACAATTGAAATTCAATTCGCCACTTTATTCATTAGGATATCCATGGCAATATAACGACAACACAAAAGCGTATTTTAATAAACTTCGTGTAACTCAATTCTCAACAAATGGTACAGAGATTCAAACGAAAGATATTTTTAGATCAGGTGCTTCAGGCTCACCAATGTTAAATAGTACATTTACAAAAATGTATGGCTTAAGAACATATGGATATAACTTAATGGGTGGTTCAACGGATGCTTATGCTAAACAAGAAATGTCTGGTGGCGAATCGTTTAAAGGATATGCTGGTCGTTTCGTACGTCAACATATTAAGTAATTGATATAAAAAAAGTACATGCTTTAGATAATGAAGTGTGTACTTTTTCATAACGACATACAGAGTCTGTTTAATATTGTCAGTTGAATATATATTTTTTATTTTAAAAGGAGCGAAATAAATGAAGAAACATTACTTAGCTATCGGCGCAATAACGGCGACAACTTTACTTGCAGGTTGTGATTTAGGAGATATGATTGGGCTCAATAATTCTAGTGAAAAATCAGAACATACTACATCACAAAGTAACCAATCATCAAATAAAAACACTTCAGATAATCATAAAAATAATACCCAACAAGATAGTAATAAAAGTTCAAATGATAGAAATCAACGAGAGAATAAAACAAATAGTAATATCGACAACTTATCTCAAGCTGAAAAAGTAGCGTTAGCTTTAAATGATCCTTCAGTGTCAGACTATGCTATTACTGCAAATGAATTAAGAAATCATTCATATTTTGCGAATTATAACGGTGGCGGCGAACAAAAAAGTATAGATACGTATCAATTAGAAGCATTAGACAATGGAGTAGAGGGTGCACCAAGTAATATGAAATTCTATGCTACTCAGCCTGCTAAAGGCTCATTTTCTACGCTTATTGGAGTAGGAGGCGATAGGGTTACAATTATCGCAACCCAAAGTCCAGGCACATACAGTCAATTTGTAAATTCACAAACAGGTCATGAATTAGATCTCCATACCTTACTTGAGAAATACGGTGAGAATTCTAATTATAAGGAGATTGTGAATCAAATCGTTTTTACTAATGGAAAAACATATACTGATTCAAACAATACAACTAGTGAATCATCTTCATCTACTGAAAAAGTAACACGTGCAAATGTCATTGATAAGGTAGAAGATTATGAAGGTCATCAATTAGATACTGATACGTACACATATAAAGAACCAGAACAAAATGAAAACGGAGATTGGGGCTTCTCAATTTTAGATAAAAATGGAGATTTAGTTGGCTCATATATCGTTACTTCTGACGGTGTAGTAACAAAATATGATGAACATGGAGATCCAATTGATTAATAAAAAGCAACAGCTGATTTTAATGGTCAGCTGTTGTTTTCTGTGTAAGTACGTTTAATTTCATCTAAACGCTCAATAAAACTATCGATATATGATTCTGGAGCAATAATTTTTGCTAAAGGAGCAAGTTGATAAGCAATGTAATAAGCATCAAACCGTGTGCAATTTACCCATGCCAAAATGGTGTCTTCATTACGTGAAACAATCTCTTTAATTGAAAATTGTTGTTTAAATTGATTCCAAATGGTTGTACTCATTTCAAATAATACTGCATTATTCGCGAAGTCTTTAGAAAATTTTGTATCTAGAACGTGTAAGGATTGTATCGATTTCAAAGAAACGGTATGTATTTTATGTTGAAATTCGTAAGTAAACCAATAATCATAATGCATATACAAAATAGATAATGGTTTAATAGTCATTTTGTTATGATCTACTTCAATACGCACCCTATGTTTATTGACGATTGCTTTTTGAAGGTCCATTAATATTTTTCCAGGAAGTAAATCATCACGTACTTTGAATTGATGTAACATCGTCATCAAAATATGTTTATCTTCTATTCTGACAGACGACATCGCATGTAGGAAAAATTTGTAAATATCGTAATGAAGAATAGGTGTGAGACTTTGTAACTTAATGAGTAAACTTAGTACACCAAGACTTTGTTTGTTCGTAGTATCATGGGTGAGTTCATAACCACCTAATTGATAATTATAGACAATTTTAGTATGATTGCTTCTCCAAAAATGACTTTCATAAAAAAATGTATTAATTGTATTAATATCACGTTGAATAGATTTTTTGCTGACATTTGTAAAGCGATCTAAGTCTTCTTGAGTGACAACATGACCATTTAATAATAATGTCAAAATATTAAGTATACGTGTTGCTTTATCCAAAGATATATCTCCCTTTTATTAAAGTGAAAAAGTTTTTAAAAATAATTATATAGCTTGTAATATGGTTTGTTACTATATAATTTGACAAAATATTAATAGTTAAACATTGATTTTAACATTAATATTGAATGGATAAAGAATGGTGAGACCGTAATAATGCATAAACTGTATCTAACGATGGCGTAGAGAGGTGATGTGTTCTAGCCTTACGGTAAATAAAACCTTGAATTGCTTCTACTTCAAGGGGCTGATGATTCATCACATCATAATACATACTTGTTCCCATATGATCTGGATAGCCAGCATAGATATGCATAATATCTTCAACAATCGTGTCAGGCAATGTAATACCTTCTGCCATAGCGACTTGTTTACCTTCTTCTAATAAGCGCGTGCATAATTGATAGACTTCTGAAATTTTTAGAATTTGTGCAGTATTGCCACCTAAAGCAGTAATCGAATTAATACCAAGATTGACGAGTAATTTATACCAAATCGTTGTTTCTATGTGATCTTCTAATATAAGTTCTATTTTAGTGTGTTCTAAATAGTGTTTAAGCTGTTCAGTCCGACGATCATGCTGAATATGCAAACGGTAATCTCTGAAATGGATCACTTCATCGTCTTTTTTCTGTCCACTAATATAGACCACAGCTTGGTAGACATATTTAAATGGTAAAGTTGAACGTAAACCATATCCATTTTGAGCTAAAATAATCGTTGTCTCCTCATGAGTAAGACGGTTTAAGTCTGGAATTAAAGATTCAAGTTGATGCGTTTTGACTGCCACGATAATCACATCGAAGGGGTCAGTCATAGACTTAATATCTTTAACCATGACATGTTGATTTGCAGTTTGAAAGTGAATGGACTTATTTGTTCTCCCAAGTAATGTGATATGAGGTAATATTTGTTGTAATTCATAAGCAATCGTCGTACCTATAGCTCCTGGCCCAATAATCGCAATACGCATTTATAACTTTCCTTTCTTTAAAATATTACATATAATTATACGTGATATTATTGAGATAATGTTATAGGAGATCGATAAAATAATGAAAAATTTGTCAAAACTTATGGAAATGAAGCAAAATGGTACAAAAATTTCAATGGTTACAGCATACGATTATCCCAGTGCAAAACAAGCGCAACAAGCCAATATTGATATGATTCTAGTTGGTGATTCGCTAGGAATGACAGTCTTAGGTTATGATACAACCACTCAAGTTACTTTAGATGATATGATTCATCATGGTAAAGCTGTTCGTCGAGGCGCCGATGATACATTTATCGTTGTAGACTTACCTATCGGAGCGGTAGGCGTAAGTGCGGAACATGATTTAAATCATGCGATAACGTTATATCAACAAACCAATGCGAATGCATTAAAAGCAGAAGGTGCCCATTTAACTGACTTCATTAAAAAATCGACACAAATGGGTATTCCAATTGTTGCACATCTTGGTTTAATGCCACAAAGTGTCGGTGTTATGGGTTACAAGTTACAAGGTGGTACAAAAGACGCAGCAGAACAACTTATTCGTGATGCACATGCCGTTCAAGAAGCAGGTGCAGTGGCGTTAGTATTAGAAGCTATTCCAAGTGACTTAGCTGGATTAATTAGTAAACAATTAGACATTCCAGTTATTGGTATTGGGGCAGGTAGAGATACAGACGGACAAGTATTGGTGTATCACGATATGTTAAATTATGGCGTAGAACGTTATGCTAAATTCGTAAAACAGTTTGCAGATTTATCTGTAGGCATTGATGGTATGAAGCAATATGATAAAGAAGTGAAAGCAGGAGCATTTCCTGCAGAAGCACATACGTATAAGAAAAAAGTATTAGATGAGGTTAATAAAAATGACACAAGTAATTAATACTGTAAAAGAGATGCAAACAATCGCACAACGCATAAAAGCGTCTGGTCAATCAATAGGTTTCATTCCAACAATGGGTGCGCTTCATGAAGGACATTTAAGTATGATGCGACGTTCAGTTGAAGAAAACGATGTGACAGTCATTAGTGTATTTGTAAATCCATTACAATTTGGACCTAATGAAGATTATGATGCATATCCTCGCCAAATTGATAAGGATGTTTCTTTAGTTAAAGCTATTCATGTCGATTATGTATTCCATCCTTCCGTTGAAGAGATGTATCCAGATGAATTAGGCGTCACATTAAAGGTGGGACGTCTAGGGAAAGTCTTAGAAGGCCCACAACGTCCTGGACATTTTGATGGTGTCGTTACAGTAGTTAATAAATTATTTAATATCGTAAGTCCTAATAAAGCCTACTTTGGTAAAAAAGATGCACAACAATTAGCAATTATTGAGAAAATGGTAAAAGATTTTAATCATCCTATTGAAATTGTCGGCGTCGATATAGTACGTGAAGACGATGGACTGGCGCGTAGTTCTCGTAATGTGTATTTGACTGATGAAGAACGTAAAGAAGCGGTTCATCTAAGTAAAAGTTTAAAATTAGCCAAAGACATGTATGCAGAAGGTGAACGTCGAAGTCATATACTTGTAGGTGCAATAAAAACATACTTACAAGAACATACAAGCGGTCATATCGACGAAGTCGCAATTTATAGTTATCCTGAACTTGAAGTTGTTAATGAAATAAATGGTCAAATTTTTATTGCTTTAGCTGTCAAATTTTCTAAAGCACGTTTAATAGATAATATTATTTTAGGGAGTAAATAGAGAAAATGATTAGAACAATGATGAATAGTAAAATTCATAGAGCACGTGTCACAGAATCCAATTTAAATTATGTAGGAAGTATCACGATCGATGCCGATATTTTAGATGCGGTTGATATTCTTCCAAATGAAAAGGTTGCTATTGTAAACAATAATAATGGAGCACGTTTCGAAACATATGTGATTGCGGGTGAACGTGGTAGTGGAAAAATTTGTCTCAATGGTGCTGCATCTCGCTTAGTAGAAGTAGATGATATTGTTATTATTATGACTTATGTACAGTTGGACGAACGTGAATTAATCGATCATGCACCTAAAGTAGCGATTATGAACGAAAATAATGAAATAATTCAAATGATTCATGAAAAAGAAAATACAATAATTAAGTAATTAAGTGAGCGTGCAGTCTTAAAGAGATTATTTTGGAAAGACTAGCACGCTTTTTATATATTAAGAGTATAGAGTTATGAGTTTTTTAGAAAGTTTTGATGCATAGTGATGTTATTATGGGAAAAATAAGAGGAAAACCATCAAACGAAATAAGAATATTAAGAGGTTTTATATGTGTTTATTCTAATTAACGAAGGGTAGATACGAGTAAAGGTAAATAAAAGGGATGATAAAAATGAATTATATAAAATATTTAGAATCAAAAGATGGAACTAAACTCTATACAAAAGTTAATGAAGTTAAAGAAAGTAAAGCAAATATTATAATTGCACATGGTCTTGCAGAGCATCTAGACCGTTATGATGAATTGGTCGCGTTTTTAAATGAGCATCATTATAATGTCGTTCGTTTTGATCAACGTGGTCATGGGCGTTCTGAAGGTAAGAGAGTATTTTATAGTCATGTGGATGAAATCATTGATGACTTGGATAGGATAATTAACTACACTAAGGAGAATTATAGTGGAAGAGTATTTTTAATCGGACATAGTATGGGAGGTTACGCGGTAACTTTATTTGGTACCAAATACCCTAATAAAGTAGATGGCATTATTACTTCTGGCGCACTAACGCGCTATAATAAAAGTACATTCGGAGAGCCAGATAAAAATATTTCAGCAGATACATATGTCAAAAATGAACTGGAAGACGGTGTTTGTTCTGACGAAGAAATTATCCAAAAATATAGAGATGATGATTTAGTCGCTAAAGAGATTTCTATAGGCCTCATATTTACCCTGATGGATGGTATTGCCTATCTAAAAGAACATCCAAGCCATTTTATAGATCCAGTACTCATCTTACATGGTAAAGAAGATGGTCTCGTAAGCTATAAAGATTCTATCGATTTATATAATGAAATTGCTTCTAAGAAAAAGTCTCTGTATATTTATGAAAATTTACAACATGAAATTTTCAATGAGTCGTCATATAATCAAAGTATTTTTAGAGATATCATTGATTGGTTGGATAGTAAAAATAGATAAAATATGATGTTTGACGTGAAACAATGAAGTTAATATTAAAACAACCATGAGTAGGAGTATTCTCACTCATGGTTTTTAATTGACTAATAATATGTGTGGCGAAGTTATTTTAATCCTACATATTCTTCTAAAGTTTTACCAGATTGATATACTTTGGTTGCAGTATCTTTTCCTAAATAACGTAAATGCCATGGTTCGTATTGATAACCAGTAATTTTTTCTTTTCCTTTAGGATATCTCACGATAAAGCCGTATTTATGTGCGTTTTTCGCAATCCATTGCCCTTCTTTTGTTTTTCCGAAACTTGCATATAAGTTTTTATCTGAATTAACGCCACCGATGTCAAATGTAAGACCTGTTTGATGTTCTGAGTAGCCAGGACGTGCGCTATATTTATCTGCAGCTTTTTTACCATCGCGTGCAGCATAACGATTGTATAGTTGAACTTGAGTAGGATAACTTCTGTAGCCACTCATTTTGTATAAGTTAATACCCTCTTTTTGTGCAGCACTAAATAATTGTTGTAAGGCTTGTTGGGCTTTTGGATCTTCACCAGGATTATAATTTGAAGGAAGACCTATATTTTTATTTACAATTAAAATACCATCGATATATGTACGACCCTCTTTAATAACTTTTTTATGTTTTTGTTGATTGTCATCACTTTTATTAGTTTGAGATGTTTGTTTAGTATTATTTTCATTTTCATCATTACTATGTGAGCAAGCTGAAAGTAATAAAGCGCTTGTCATTAGGACTGCAGAGAATTTTTTCATGCTTAAACTCCTTTAAATTTTAATTACTATAAACAATAATGAAACATTGTACACAGTGTAACATAGTTTTTTAATTATATAAGATACAACTTTTATGAAAAAATGGTATTTTAACAAAATTTATATTTATCTTCCTCTTCAAATAATGTATAAATAATGTATAGTATATTAGTAAAATAAGAAGAATGTATGAGGGGCCAATAGATGAAAAAATTTTTATTTTTGGGTAGTATCATGATGATGTTATTAGCTGCTTGTAGTACGCATGAATCTTCAAAAGAAGATAATAAATCAAAATCAAATCAAAATAACGTTCAAAAAGCTAAAAAGAACGAATCAGATAAAAAAGATGAAACGTCATTAACCAATACGTCTAAATTATCAACGAAAGAACGATTAGCATTAGCATTCTGTATTGATGGTGTCGATCAATATACATTGACTAAAAATGAAATTCTAACTGGAATTTATGAATATAGATTACCTACGGGCAAACATAATTATAAATTAGTTGATTTTACATTGGTTAAAGTGAAACAACCAGTAAAACATGCACCAAAACATATGCAGTTCTTTACGGTTTATCCAGATAAAAGTACCTATCAAGCGCTAATTGGAGTTAATAAAGATACAGTTTATGTAGGACGTATGCAAAAAGGTACATTGGATTATAACGATTTACTTGATAAAGGAAAAGAAGCTAGTTTAGAAGAAGTATATAAACATAATAAAGATAATAAAGCTTTACCAGAACTTATAAGTAAAATGCATATTTCAAACTCGTTACCTGATAGTGCTAATGATAATGGGAATCCGTTAGCTTCAAATGATTTAGAAAAATCTGGTAGTGTCAATACGCGTTATCGTAACGAAGTGTATCAATTAATTTCTGATTTTGATGACGTAGAATTAAAAAAATCAGGTTATTTATGGGATGATGTCAAAATGACAGATCATAATGGTAACTGGATTGTGAACTATCGTAACAAAAAAGGCGAGATTCTAGGTACATATAGAATGAAACACGGAAAAATTCAAAAATTAGATGAAAATGGCAAAATGGTAAAAGAAGAAAAATAAATGAATTGTTAATAAAACGTTGTGAGATGTTTAAATTAAGACATTTTACAACGTTTTTCTGTTTATTATGATACGATGAATAAGATTGTAGGAGGTTCGGAGCAAATGAAATATAAAAATACAACATTTCATTTTTCAAGGAATACATGGCAGTATTTAAAGTATAAAAGTGGTGATGATAGATGATGACTTTTTTAGCCATTACCATTTTTGTACTCACATTAATTTTTGTAATTTGGCAACCCAATGGATTAGATATTTCGATTACTGCTGTTATTGGTGCAGTTGTAGCACTTCTGACGGGCGTAGTAGGATGGTCAGATGTTATGGAAGTGACGAGTATAGTATGGAATGCAACGCTAACATTTGTGGCTATTATTCTTATTTCACTTATTTTAGATGAAATTGGCTTTTTTGAATGGGCAGCACTTCATATGGTAAAGGCATCTCAAGGCGATGGACGAAAGATGTTTATTTTCATTATGATACTTGGAGCGATAGTAGCAGCATTTTTTGCGAATGATGGGGCAGCACTTATTCTCACTCCTATAGTATTAGCAATGGTACGTCACTTAGGTTTCAAAGAAAAGATGATATTTCCATTTATTATCGCCAGTGGTTTTATTGCGGATACTACATCTTTACCGTTTACAGTGAGTAATTTAGTAAATATTGTTTCAGCAGATTATTTTAATATTGGATTTGTAGAATATTTAAGTCGTATGATACTTCCAAATATATTTTCATTAATCGCAAGTATTATTGTATTGTGGCTTTATTTTAAAAAGGCAATGCCAAAGCAAGTGGATATAAAAAAAATGAAGGCACCTCAATTAGTTATTAAAGATGCTTCATTATTCCGTATATCGTGGTTCGTATTAGTTTTATTACTTATAGGTTATATGATGAGTGAGTTTGTTCGTGTGCCTGTCTCTATTATTGCAGGTAGTATTGCTTTTATTTTTCTTATTTTAGCGGCGAAATCGAATGCCGTTCCAGTTAGAAAAGTTGTAAAAGGCGCACCATGGAATATTGTTATATTTTCACTGGGAATGTACTTAGTTGTCTTCGGTTTGAAAAACGTGGGGATTACTCATGTGTTAGGTCATATATTTTCAAATATCGCACATCAAGGTTTATTTACTAGTATTATGGGTGTTGGTTTTATCTCAGCTATACTCTCGTCAATAATGAATAATTTACCTACCGTACTCATTGATGCGATTGCCATTCATCAATCAGCAGCTACTGATGTACTTAAAGAGGGAATGATATACGCTAACGTAATAGGTTCAGATTTAGGACCTAAAATTACACCGATTGGTTCTTTAGCTACATTGTTATGGCTCCATGTTTTAGCTCAAAAAGGAATTAAAATATCGTGGGGCACCTATTTTAAAACAGGTATCGTTATTACCCTTCCAGTTTTATTCATGACCTTACTAGGTTTATATTTAACATTAAAATTGATATAGACAGACTTATTAAAAAGAAGCCAAAAATGATATGATTTTTGGCTTTTGTTATATAAAACAAAAAGTTTAAAATTATTAAAAATGTAATATTATCATTTTTGTTTAAATAGGTTATGATAAATTATATATATTTTGAGTTTTGATTATTATGTAATGAATAACAAGGGGATGACATAAATGAAAAAGAATAAAACTGGAAAGTTTAAACTAGAAATGCCGCACACCTATGCAATATTAATGTTGATTATAGTAATTTCCTGGTTACTTACTTATATTATTCCTGCTGGAGAATATGCGAGAGAAAAGAAAAACGGACAAACCATAGTTATTCCTGGTACCTATCACACAGTATCTTCAGAACATCTAAATTTTTTGAATATATTTAGAGCTGTCCCAGAAGGATTGATTAGTGGAGGAGAAATTGTTTTTTATGTATTTTTAGTGGGTGGCGCTTTTGGAATTGTCCACAAAACAGGTGCTTTTGAAAATGGTGTAAATAAAGCTATGAGAGTTTTGGGAAAAGCCAACTTTTTAATGATTCCACTAACGATGATCATCTTTTCAATATTAGGTTTTACAATAGGTTTAGCTGAAGAAACTATTATATTTGTTCCCATTGGTATTATTATTGCTCGTACCTTAGGTTATGATGCATTAACCGGTGCTGCCATGGTTATTTTGGGGGCAGCTAGTGGTTTTAGTGGGGGCATGTTAAATCCTTTTACAGTTGGGGTGGCTCAAACAGTTGCTGAACTTCCAATGTTTTCAGGTTGGGGCCTTCGAACTATCATATATCTTTTTATATTAGCAACGGCCATTTCAACTGTAATGTTATATGCTAGTAAAGTTAAAAAAGATAAAACTAAAAGTATTGTGTATCATTTAGAAAAAGAAGAAGGACAAGTTAATCAAGACATCGATTATCAACACTTTAGTAAAAAACAAGCATTTAGTTTAATGATTATTATGGCAACTATCCTCTTCAATATATTTGGTATTTTTAAATTTGGATGGAGTTTCAATGAAATGAGCGCTAATTTCTTATTTGCAGGAATTTTAGCGGGCTTAGTAGGTGGCTTAGGGTTTAATGGTACGTTTGATGCTTTAGTAGATGGAATGAAAAATATTCTATTTGGAGCAATGATTGTTGGTATCGCAAAAGGAATTATCGTACTGTTAGAAAATGGGAAAATCATAGATACCATTGTTCATGCATTGACGACCTTATTATCAGATGTACCAACGTCATTAGTGATTATAGCTATGTTTATTTTACAATTCATTCTTAATTTCTTTATTCCATCAGGTTCGGGTCAAGCATTAACGACGATGCCTTTAATGGTTCCTATCTCTGATTTGTTACATATTAATCGTCAGCTTACTGTCTTAGCCTTCCAATATGGTGATGCAATAAGTAATATTCTATTTCCTACATCAGCAATTTTAATGGGAGCTCTAGCTGTAGGTAAAATTTCTTATACTGAATGGTTGAAGTTTGTATGGAAACTATATTAATATGGATAATTATATGTAGCGTTGCTATGTCTATTGCTTTAGTAATAGGATACTAAAAAAATAAGGTAAGACTGACGGTTGTCTGAAGTTAGTGAGATGGATGTCTTGAAAATCTTGTGAAAATAACGAAAGAGCGTGTGTTCATGTTAAATGAGCGCACGCTTTTTTTTATACATTAACCTTTTGATGAAGTACTGTTTTGATAACGACCATGTACAAAGAAATATAAAATCATTGCAATAATAATTAGACCTGCCATTGCAAGATATAAATAGCGATAGCCCATAAATGGAATGAGTAGACCTAAAATGAAAGGACCCATGCCTGCACCAAAGTCCACAAAGATATAGAACGTTGATGTAGCTAATCCCATCTTACTAGTGGGTGATTGTTGAATGGCAATGGCTTGTGCAGTTGGAACGATGGTTCCATAACCAAAGCCAATAAATGCTGCAGATAGTAATAGTAAAAATGGAGAACTTACTATACTTAAAATAGCTAATCCTATTGCAAAACTTAGAAGTACAGGATACATGACTTTATTTTCGCCAAAATGATCATAAATTTTTCCAGTGAATGGACGTGTCACAAAGGTCACAACTGCAAATACAATAAAGAAGAAACTAGATGCAGTAACTAAATGTAACATTTCACTGTATATTGATAAGAATGAAAGTACACTTGCATAAGCAATTCCTACTAAGATGACGACACATGAAATAGGCAATGCTTCTTTTTGTAAGAAAGCACTGAGACCTTTAGGACGTGATTGTTCTTCAGTAACTATGTCATGATTCATCGGTAATTTTTTAATTAATAAAGTAAAACTAAATGAAACGACAATGCTAATCAAACTGATGCCAAAAATTGAAGAAAATCCTAAATTATTATTTAATACTAGTCCTAAGAATGGGCCAAAAGCGGAAGCAAGCGTTACGCTTAAACCGTAGTAACCGATACCCTCACCTTTACGTTCTTCTGGAATTAATCTAGAAGAAATCGTACCCGTTGCTGTTGAAGAGAAACCAAAGGCAATTCCATGAATAAAACGAACGAACATCAAAATAAGAATACTATGAATTGTAAAATATAAAGCGATAGCTATAATAGAGCCAATGACACCGCCAATGAGCACATTCTTAGGTTGCAGATGATCGATGATTCTTCCAGCGCCTAATCTTCCAGCTAGCATGCCAATGATAAATACACCAGCTGCTAATCCGCCAATACTTTCTGAAGCATGGTACGTTTCGATTGTGAATTGTGTAATTGTCACAATAAGCATGTAGTGAATTAAATACATAAATAAATTCACAATCGTTACAAAGATAAAGTCTTTTGACCATAAACGTTGCGACATGTTTAACCTCCTCTATTTAATCCTATTTATCTTAATTTATACTTAATTATTATAATATTAGCTAGACTTAATGTATAATTAGAATAATTTAATTTAATATAAGTAAAACTAATATAAGGGAGGAGAACATATGAATTTTGAACAGCTAATATATGTTAAATCAGTATACGAACAAGAATCAATGATTCGTGCAAGTGAACTGATGCATATTAGTCAATCTGCCATGAGTCAATCGATTGCTAATCTGGAAACAGAATTAGGATATTCATTATTTTATCGCTCCAGAAAAGGGACAATACCGACAGAAATTGGCAAACGATTGATTCCAAAAATATTGGAAATTTTGGAAGCGAAAGAACATCTCATGCTAGAAGTAGAACGTTTACAAACACATATAACAGGAAAATTAACCATAGCCACTATACCAACGTTATTTCACAAACTACTTCCTAAAGTCATTTCTCAATTTAAAGTTGATTATCCAAACGTAGATATTGAAGTTATAGAATCTGACCGTGAAAATATTATAAAAATGTTGAGAAATAATGAGATAGATTTAGGATTAATTGGTAAAAAAGAATCAGATAAAACAATGTCCTTAATTCATGAATTTCCTCTTAATTTATCGACGAATTTTAAACTTATTGTACCTGCTAAATCTAAACTTACGTTTAAAGATACTGTTAATTTAGAGGATATTAAAGACTATCCATTTATCCTCTATGATCGTAGCTTTTACCATCATCATTTGAAAAAATTCGAAGAAGAAAATGGAGAATTAAAAATTGTATTTCGTACGCATAATCCCATCGTTTTATTAAGAACTGTTGCAGAAGGCTTAGGTGTAGGTATGATTTCTAGTTACATGATCGAAGACGAACCCATTTTAAATGACGAATATATTGAGGCCATACCTCTAGGCCATCCTTTTGATTATTCAGTGTATTTTACAGCGATAGTCAATGACAACAGAAAAAATGAAACCTCTTTATTACGATTTATTGATTATTTAAAGAAGTAATCATTAACAAAACTTTGTTCAAAAGTTCACAAACTTTTCATAGTATTTTACATACAAAGTGCTAACATAATAATTGAAAGTTATATTACTTTAAGAGGTGTAGTAAATGGACAATTCTAAAAAAGTAGCACTTGTTACAGGTGCAGCACAAGGTATTGGTTTCAAAATAGCAGAACGTTTATTTAATGACGGTTTTAACGTTGCTATTGTCGATTTTAATGAAGAAGGCGCAAAAAAAGCTGCTGAAGCACTTTCAAAAGAAGGTCAAGAAGCAGTAGCATTTAGAGCTGACGTATCCGACCGTGAAAATGTTTTTGATGTGACACGTAAAGTTGTAGAACATTTTGGAGAGTTAAATGTAGTTGTAAATAATGCTGGTTTAGGACCAACAACACCTATTCATACAGTAACACCTGAACAATTTAATCAAGTTATCGGAGTAAATGTTGGAGGCGTATTCTGGGGCATTCAAGCAGCTTTAGAACAATTTGAAAAATTAGGTCATGGCGGTAAAATTATAAACGCAACATCTCAAGCAGGTGTTGAAGGTAATGCGGGATTATCTTTATACAGTAGTACTAAATTCGCAGTTCGTGGATTAACTCAAGTTGCTGCACGTGATTTAGCTGACAAAGGTATTACAGTAAATGCATTTGCACCAGGTATCGTTGAAACACCTATGATGGAAGGTATTGCTAAAAAATTAGCCGAAGAAAATAATCAACCAGAAGAATGGGGTTGGAAACAATTCACTGATCAAATCACATTAAAACGTTTATCTAAACCAGAAGATGTAGCCAATGTGGTTGGTTTCTTAGCTAGCAGTGATTCTGATTACATTACTGGTCAAACTATTATTGTTGATGGCGGTATGAGATTCCACTAATTTAAACAACAAATATATATTATTATTTTTAAAACTGATACGCACCCCAAAAGTTGGACTTAAAATCTAACTTTTGGGGTGCATTTTTATATTCTTTTAGTAGATACTATCTGCATATTGATGAAATACTTAACCTTATTGTTTTTTTATGTACTAGTCTAATTGATGACAACGTTACCTTTCCTATAAATATAGACCAATAATGATTGGACTCATCGCAATTGTATAACTCATTAAAAATGAGTAATTAGCAAAAATAATAAGCAATAAAAGCTAATACACCTACAAGTAACAAAAAGATTTAGAGACGCAATCAAAGATAAAATACGCTTACTTAGATATTTATTAATGAGAGTGTTTTATATTTTTAAAAAATAATGATATATAGTAAATTTAAATATAAATATAGTATATAATGTTATTAATATCTTACAGAAAGGAAGACATCAATGAGAATAAACAATATGAATATAGTTTCTGGTATCTTATGTGTATTATCATTTCTACTTGCAGTTTCGATTACATTTACAGATATGTTTTGGTATTTACCTGGTTTTTTTGTCATGCTATTGTCAGTGGTTTCAAGTGTTGTAGGTCTAATGAGTAGCAGCAAAGTATTTAATGGTATCACGTTATTTTTAACAATTATTTTCTTTCTTATTTTTTCAAGTCCATTATTACTTGCTTAGAAAAGAAAACGATTTTATATAATATTAATATGAATGGTAATATTTACAGCTATTGGTGTACTCGCGATGTTCTTTGTGATTAAGTATCTTTCAGAAACACGGGGGCGCAGTTTAGCTAAAATTGAACATGATTTATGATGACGAACAAATGTTAAATCTGAATAACGTAATGTATATCGCTACTTCAATGATTTGGAGTAGTGATTTTTTATTTTTTTAAAAAAGGGTAAACATAAAAAAGCAATGTTATGAACGGAGGAATTAAGATGAAACAGTCAAAAGATTTAGAACGATTACTTAAATCTTTAGACGGACAAAAATATGGCGCTTATAAACGAATGAAAGGGATATATCAATTTGATCAATTCCGTCTAGCTATCGATCATGTCCAAGTCGATCCTTTTGCGCCACCTTCAAAAATGCGTGTCATTATTGGGAAACAAGAGACTGAAATTCCTAATGAATTATTAGACACTAAAGATAAACGTATAGCGACTTCAGACTTTTTAACTCGAACAGTGGATACCCAGTTAAAACATTTCAATCGTACAGTGAAAGGCTCGGGTAAAAATGGAAAAATCTTTATCGATCATCCAGGACAAGAGATACTCGAACGTACATCTGTAGTGATTAATGATAAAGAGATTGAAATACGTATTGAAGTTGGACTACCGGCAGCTGGACGTAAGATTCTAGGAAAAGCAGCAGCATATACGATAATACAGGGCATTCCTCAAATGGTAGAAAAAGCGATACGATACGAAAATTTAAATCAACAAGCATTGAAAGAACAAGTCGCATTAAAACTAGACCAGATCTATATTAGACAACAACTTGAAACAGAACATTTAGTCGCATTTGTGGCAAATGGTTCAATCTTGCCAAGAAAAAGTGGTGTGTCAGACGCTCCAATGAAAGGTGCCATTCAATTCACAAGTCCTAAGAAATTTGAACATACATTCAATCTTCCAAGTGGTCGGTCAGTCACAGGGATGGCTATTCCACAAGGGATTACACTTATTGTCGGTGGAGGTTACCATGGTAAATCGACACTATTAGAAGCGCTTGAGCGTAGTGTATATGATCACATTCAACATGACGGTCGAGAATTTGTGGTGACTCAACATGATGCGATGAAAATATGTGCTGAGGATGGTCGAAACGTTGAAAATGTCGATATTAGTCCATTTATTGATAACCTGCCAGGAAAGAAAGATACGACACACTTTTCTACAGAAAACGCAAGTGGTAGTACATCTCAAGCCACAAATGTAATCGAAGCTTTAGAAGCAGAAAGTTCATTATTATTAGTTGATGAAGATACATCAGCTACCAATTTTATGATTCGTGATGGTCGTATGCAACAACTGATCGCTCCAGAAAAAGAGCCGATTACTCCATTTTCTAATAAAGTAAAATCATTATATGAAGATTATAGTGTTTCTACTATTCTTATTGTTGGCGGTTCAGGAGATTACTTTGATGTTGCTGACCAAGTGTTAATGATGGATGAATATCATTTAAAAGATGTAACAGAAGAAGCAAAAGAAATTGCGAATACTGACGGCTATAAGCGAGAAATTGATGGTGATCAGTCATTCGGAGTGCTATCTCACCGCATACCGTTAACAGATTCTTTCTCTAAAAAAGGAAAAGAAAAACGTTTTAAAGCAAAAGGATTACATTCTATTATGTATGGTCATGAGCCTATTAACCTAACAGGATTAGAACAACTTTTGGATGATAGTCAGACCAATGCTATTACGGTGATGTTAGATTACTTTAGACGTCATGGTATCAATAATCAAAATTCCATAATTCAAGCAACAAATGAGATGTATCACTTAATTGAGCATGAAGGATTAGAAGCGCTCTCTCATTTTAATGGACATCCAGGAAATCTTGCCTTACCTCGTAAACAAGAATTTATCGGTACCTTAAATCGATATAGAGGATTGAAAGTTAAATAAAAAGAGTATATCTTATCTTTTTTAGTAGGCAGGTAGTCTTACTTTTAAAAAATTAAAAGTCTGATTAATAGTGAAGCATCTGAATTAATAACGGAAGAATACGAAAAATCACGAAAAAAAGATTAAAAAATAAATATTTACCGATTGGATATAAGTAAACCATGGACTCATTTTCTTTTATTAAAGGAAAGTGAGTCTTTTCTAATTAAACTAGCAAAAGTGTTAGGGGAGTGGAACAGTAAATTTAAAATAAATTCTATTCTACACCTTCAATATTTTAGAAATATTTGGATATTTATCATTTGATTAATCGCGCACGATTGTTTATACTAAAATCAATCGTGAACGATAGAAAAGAGGTGCTGTGTTGAAAAAGGATGGAATGACATTAGCGAATCAATTATGTTTTTCTGCATATAATGTGAGCCGCTTATTTGCTCAATTTTATGAACAACAATTAAAGCCATTTGGATTAACGTATTCTCAATATTTAGTGTTACTGGCTTTATGGGAAGAAGATAATCGAACATTACATGAGATTGGTAGACAACTTGATTTATCAAGTAATACGTTGACACCACTTTTAAAAAGATTAGAACAATCAGGATGGGTCATAAGAGAACGTTCTGAAACTGATAAACGTCAACTGATAGTGACACTTACTGAAAAAGCACACCAACAACAAGAAGCAGTTTTTGAAGCTGTAGCCGAATGTTTACCTTCAAATTTTGATAAAACGAATTATAACCAAGCAAAAGACGTATTAGAACAATTAGAACATGGTTTGAAACAACTCAATAAAAAATAAAGAAGAGGATGAGTTAAATGAAAACATACGACGTTACATTTATTGGTAGTGGACATGCAGCTTGGCACGCAGCTTTAACGTTAAAACATGCAGGTAAAGAAGTAGCAATTATCGAAAAAGAGCGTATTGCGGGAACATGCACAAACTGGGGCTGTAATGCTAAAATCTTACTTGAAAATCCATTTGAAGTATTAGAAGAAGCAACCCACTATCCAGGTATTGTTGAATCACATGATCTTAAAGTAAATTGGTCAAACTTAATGGATTATAAACATAAAGTGATTGATCCAATGGCTGGTCATTTAAAATCATTATTTGAACAACAAGGTATTGATGTATATGATGGTGCGGGTGTAATTAAAGATGAACATACAGTTGAAGTAAATGGTGAATCTATTGAAACTGAAAATATCGTAGTTGCGACAGGTCAACATAGTAATAAATTACCTATCGAAGGTAAAGAATATACACATGATAGCCGTGACTTCTTATCGATGGAAGACACACCAAAAAGTATCACATTCATTGGTGGCGGAATTATCAGTATCGAATTTGCATCTATCATGATTAAAACTGGCGCTGACGTTCATGTGGTTCATAATACAGATGAGATTTTACCAGGATTTAACCGTAATCATGTAGATAAATTAGTTAAAAAATTAGAAGATGAAGGCGTTAAATTCTATCTAAATGAAAATACAGCTGCAGTTAAAAAAGAAGGAGACGCGTTTACACTAACAACTGAATCTGGATTATCAATCCATACAGAATATGTACTTGATGCAACAGGAAGAGTTCCAAATGTTGAAGGTATTGGATTAGAAAATGTCGGTATCAATTATAGTAAAAAAGGTATTGAAGTAGATGAGTACTTAAGAACAAATGTTAAAAATATTTACGCAAGCGGTGACGTTTTAGATAAAACGATTCCTAAATTAACGCCAACTGCGACGTTTGAATCAAACTACATTGCTGCACATATTTTAGGTATGGTACAAGATGAAATTAAATATCCAGCTATTCCTTCGGTACTTTATTCGCTTCCACGTTTATCACAAATTGGTGTAACTGTTGAAGACGCAAAAGAAAATGATCAATATACAGTAAAACATGTGCCATTCGGTAAACAAATGGTATTCGAATATAAGAATGAAACAGAAGCTGAAATGTATATTGTACTAGATGAACATAAACACTTAGTAGGTGCTGAAATCTATGCAGATGCTGCCAATGATTTAGTAAACTTACTTGTATTTATCATTAATCAACGTTTAACAGCCAAAGAATTAAGTCAATTGATTTTTGCTTTCCCAGGTGCTTCAAGTGGTGTGATTGATTTATTAAAAATGAACATGTTATAAGAATTTAAAAACGGTTAGTCCATGTGGCTAATCGTTTTTTTTATAAAAGAATGAAATGTTTAAATTTCTCTAAAACGTAAATAACTATATTGTACGAAAAATGAAACGTCATCTCATTTGGAGGGATTTATATTATGGGTAAAGAATTTGAATCGAATGGTGTTAACGTAGAAATACCAGATGAATTAGAATCAGTCGTTGCGTTAGAATATTCTTTTGTAGAAGCATTAGCTAAATTAGAATTGAATGTCACAGGTATTGCTGATGACAAAGATAAAAATAACTTAGAAAATTCTATTAAACACTTAGTAGGTAACTATACATCTGTTGGTTCACGTTTGGAGCCTGATACAGAATTAATTAAAAAAGCAGAACCACAATTAATCTTAGCAGATAAAACAAGACATGAATCAATGTTTGAAAAATTAAATACGGCAGCACCAACAGTATTATTAGAAAGTTTTGATGCTAACTACGACCAAAGTATTGAAACATTTAAACAAATTGCAGAACTCGTATCTAAAGAAGACAAAGGCCGTGAACTTGTTGTTCAACACAATGAAAAAGTTGAAGACTTAAGCAAAGATATTAAACTTGATAAAGACGTATCAACTATTGCTGCTGTACCAACACATGATGGCTTATATGTTCATGCATCACATTCATATGTTGGACAATTCTTGCAAAAAGTTGGTTTTAATGGTTCTATTCCTGAAGATATGGAGAACCACCTACCTGAATATATGGGTGCAGATTACTTAAAAGTAGATACAGACCGATTTGCAAGCTTCAATCCAGAACGTATATTGATTATGGTAGATGAAGATAACAAAGCAGATTATGAAAAATTAAAAGAATCAGAAGCGTGGTCAAATATTGAAGCAGTTAGAAATGATCGTGTACACGATGTAAACCGTGAACGTTGGGCAAAATATAGAGGATTAATCGCTTCAGAATTCATCTTAGAAGATTTAACAAAAATTGAAGAATAATGATTAAAAAAGCGTGCATTTCAAAATGGTGAAATGCATGCTTTTTATTTTAAATATAAGCATATAACATGTTTACTTATTTAAATATTATAGAAGTAACTAAGAGAGTCACACCAGACAGACAAATTGAAGTTATACATATCACTATGAAAGGTTTAAGTGCCTTTGAAATAACTTCTTTTAAAACGATATTCAATCCTAGAGCAACCATCGCCATTAACATACATACCGTTGTAATAACATTTATAATATTCATAAGTAATGAAGGAATAGGAACAAATGTATTGATACAAGCCATTATGATAAATCCAATGAGAAAGTAAGGAATATCGATTTTTTGTTGTACTTGACTTGAGTGTGACTTATAACGCATATACAAAATTAAGACAATGCTTAATGGAATAAGTAAAAACACACGGCCTAATTTTCCAAGTAAAGCAAATGTCATTGCCTCTGGCCCGCCAATATCTGCTGCTAAGACGACATGAGCGATTTCATGTAGACTGATACCTGTCCAAGCGCCATAAGTTATAGTAGGTATGTTAAAAATAGCCTCGATAGCTGTATAAATAAGTGCAAATATAGTTCCAACTAGTGCAATAATACCTACACTTATTGCAATGTCTTTTTCTTTAGATTTTAAGATTGGTGCTGTAGCTGCAATAGCTGCAGCTCCACATACTCCTGTACCAATACCAAGTAGTATAGAGATATCTTGATTTCCTTTAATAATTTGATTCAAAATTAAAGTTAAACTTATTGAAAAGATAATTACGATAATATCAATAAGTAGTAATTTCCAGCCTTTACCTAGAATATCTCCCATATTTAGTTTTAATCCATATAAGATAATCGCAAATTTTAATAAACGTTTCGATGCGAACGTAATACCTGGACGAATGTGTTCTGGATATCCCATCACTTGGCGATATAGCATCGCAAAAATAATAGCAATAGCTAATGCCCCAATCGTATGTAAAATAGGAAATTTAGCTAATATATAACTGATCATTGCGATCATAAATGTAAACATAATACCTTTCATAAATGAAGGCTGCGTGATTGATTTCATAGTACTTTCACCTCGATATGAAATCTTAGCACGTTATTGTTATAACGTTAAATAAATAATAAGTATAGTATATATATCAAAAATGTTATATTAGACTTAAAGGAGAATGATGTATGGATCCGTACAAGGTATTAATTGAAGTAATGAAAACAGAAAGTTTTACTAGAGCAGCAGAAAATTTATATACTTCGCAGCCTTCTGTGAGTCGTGATATTAAACGTTTAGAATTAAAATATAATATTAAAATATTTGAATTTAAATCTCCATATTTAAAACTAACTAGAGATGGCGAAAAGCTATTACAATATGCATTGCAGCGGGAAAGTATTGAACAAGAATTATGGCAAAACTTAACATCGGAATCTGAGATCATCTCAGGCACTTTAACAATTGGAAGCAGTTATACATATGGTGAATATTTATTATCAAAACAGCTTACCAGTCTTATGCAACAATACCCTAAGTTACATATTCATTTACGTGTTAATAATTCAGATTCTGTTATAAATGATATTAAACACAACAGAGTAGATATAGGTATTGTAGAAAAGGAAATTCAAGATAATGCAATAGAATGTAAGAAAATAATGGAAGACGAAATGGTGTATATTTACAAAAAATCGGTTCAACCTAGAATGGATATATGTTTCGTTAGAGAAAAAGGGTCTGGAACAAGGTTTTATCAGGAAGTAGGTCTTTCTGAGTTGAAATTAAATCCATATTTGATAGAAATTAATAATATTAAGATTATCAAACAAATGGTAGAGGATGGAAATGGGTTTGCGATTATTTCAAAATCAGCAATTCATCCCGAAGATTATGAAAAATTAATGATAACAACTTTAAATGTGAAACGTCACTATTACCTTGCTCAACATGTTGATAAATATATCGATAAAAATATTAGAGCTGTCATTGAAATGATTATGAAGTAGAGTAAATAAAAAAGCCGGATCTTTCTAAAGATTGAAAGGTCCAACTTTTTTATTAACACTGCGGGGTGTCTTATTTATTGTTTTTTAATTCAAAGAATTTTTCAGCTACAGCTTTACCAGATTGTGGATTTTGACCTGTGATAATGTGACCATCAATAACAGCGAATTGGCTCCAGTTGTCACCTTTTTCGTAATGTGCACCACGATTTTTAAGTTCATCTTCTGTTAAATAAGGTACTTTATCTGCTAAGCCAACTGCTTCTTCTTCAGTATTAGAGAAACCAGTTACAGTTTTACCATTAATAATAGAATTACCTTCACTATCTGTAACATTTAATAGTCCGATAGCACCATGACATACTGAAGAAACTGCACCGTTATTTTCATAAATTTTACGTGTTAATTCTTGTAAATCTTTATTATCTTTGAAGTCCCAAATTGTTCCGTGACCACCTGCGTAATAGATAATATCATAATCTTCAGCACGTACAGCATCTGGTGTAAGTGTACTACCAAGACGTGTCATGAAGTCTTTATCTTGATAATATTTCCAATCTAACTCAGACATCATATCTTCTTGTAGACTTGCAGGATCAATAGCTGTATAGCCACCTTCTGGACTAATATAGTCGATATCATAACCATTTTTGTACAATACATCTGCAAAGTGAACGACTTCACCTAACCATAATCCAGTTGGACGATTCATATCAGGATATTTTGAAACACTTGTAACAACTACTAATGCTTTACTCATTGTATACCTCCTAAATTGTTTACGTAATTCATAATTACCCATTTTTAAGGAGGAATAACACATGCTAGGTATATTTTTTATATTAAAATTATAAATTAATGTGATTGAAAATAATGTTACAAAAATTGTTTAAAAACGTTAAATAGTGGTACATATTAATATACAATTTACCAATTCTATGAATTCGTAAAAGTGGCCTCACTAATCAATCGATTAGTGAGGTTTTTTGTATTCCAATAATAGATAAATTATACTTGTAGTAATCTTTAAATATAAAAAGGAGAGATAATAATGGCCCAAGATAATGGAAAATTAAATTGGTCAAGTTTAATCATTGGTACGCTATTACTGATTATTGCCGTGGTTATATTTAGTAATCCAGTTCAAAACTTCTATACACTTACTTGGCTGATTGGCTTACTCATTATGGTAGGCGGTGTCATTCAACTTTTATTCCGTCGTACGGCAAAAAAACTCGTAGGAGTAAATACAAAATTAATTTTAATTAATGGTATTATCGATTTAATTTTTGGTATTCTTGTTGTATTTAATGTTGGAGCAAGTTCAGTATTCTTTGTATTTATGTTTGCGTTTTGGTTTATTTTCAGTTCGGTTATCGGTCTGTTTACACTATCACAACAACATCAATTACGCGGTTTATCAATTATCGTAAATATCCTAGGGATTATTTTAGGTATTATCTTATTATTTAATCCAATGATGGGTATGATTTTTGTTTCAACCTTAATCGCATTTACATTCGCAGTCCTAGGTGTGACATACGTTATTGATGGTCTAGCATAATGTATTTATGTCAAACGTATTAAATTTTAAACTCTTCACTGCTGTAAAAGTGAGGAGTTTTTCTTTTAAAAAGAATATCTGTTGTGTTGAATGAAAAGTAAAGTTGATATACAGAATATGACGTAAGTATTAGAATGATAATTGATAAAACACATGAACATGTTTAGGAGGAACTATCGTGAATTACAATTTTGATGAAATCATTGATCGTCGTTATACAAATTCAATGAATGTGGAAGGCTATAAAGGTTATCTTTTTGGTAATACAGATACGTCAGATTTAAAAGATAATGATGAACTGATTCGTATGTGGGTAGCAGATATGGACTTTAGTACACCAGAAGTCGTATTAAATGCGATTCGTGAACGTTTAAATAAGAAAATTTTAGGCTACACAAACGTCTTCGGTTCTGAATATTATGAAGCTTTTGTTTCTTGGACAAAGAAACGTTATGGTTTTACTTTTCCTCAAGAGCATCTTGTATTCTCTCATGGTATTGTGGCTGGATTAATTGAACTTGTAGGTTATATTTGTGATAAGGATGATAAAGCACTAATTTTTACGCCGAGTTATGGTCCATTTAAAATGGCATGTGATAAAAATCATATTTCAACAGTATATTCTCCACTAATCAATCATCATGGATATTATGAGATTGATTTTGACGATGTACGTAAAAAAGTAGAAACAGAAAATATTAAATTATGCATTTTTGCGAATCCACATAATCCAACGGGACGTGTCTGGTCAGAAGAAGAGTTAGACACATTGGGTCAAATTATGAAAGACAATGATGTATGGCTCATTTCAGATGAAATCCATTGTGATATCAAACGTTCAGATCAATCACATGTGCCATTTGCCAAAGCTGTCCCAGATTACGACAAAATCATCACTACTATGTCTCAAAGTAAAGCCTTCAACATTGCAGGTTTGATGTTTTCAAATATCATTATTCAAAATGAATCACTTCTAAAAACTTGGAACACCCATCACTTTGGTACGGAAAATCCTCTAAGTGTGGTTGCCACGCAAGCTGCTTATGAAAAAGGCGAAGATTGGTTACAAGCAATGAATAATTATTTAGATGATAACTTTAACTATTTAGCAGATTTCCTAGAAAAAGAACTGCCGCATGCAGAATTTAAAATTCCAGAGGCGACGTATTTAGCTTGGGTAGATTTAAGCTATTATATTAAAGAAAAAGATATTGATGAATCGATGGCGAAATTCTTTATTAAAAACGCTGGTGTCATCATTGAAGGCGCAGAGCAATTTGTTCATAACGCAGAGGGTCACATTAGAATTAATATTGCAGTGCCTAGAGAAGTGATGAAAAAAGGACTACAAAAAATAAAAGCGGCTTTAGTTTAAATGGAAGTGATATATCATGGCTATTATTGAACCCTCACACATAGGTCATACACCATTTCAACAATTATTAGGTCATCATGAGGACATTATGAAGACGTGGTCAGCATTGAGTGACACACTAGAAAATACTAATGCTTTAAACGCAGAACTCAAAGAAGAGATACGCCGTATGCTAGCGCAGAAAAATGGTTGCCAATATTGTAAAGCAAAAGGCAAGCCTACCGGGAGTCTAACAGATGAAAAATCAGCAATATGTATTGGATTTACAGAAGTCTATATCAAACTGGGAGATCAAATACCTACAACGTACACAGAAATCTTAAAGTCTCATTTGTCAGATAAAGAAATCGTCGAACTTATTACGTTCATTACATTTACAAATGCCCAACAACAATTTGGTGCGATTATGAAATTGCAACCTTAAATAAAAGGACTCTAGCTTAGGTTAGAGTCCTTTTATAATTTTAATTTAAAATAATATATAAAGTGAATACGAATTCATATTATTTTTATCGAAATTATATTGACTTTCATTATTTATAAAAGTAATATTTTAATATAATTCTGAAAATTCGGACATAAAATAAGGGAGAAATAAATAGCATTTGGGAGGTTATGTATGGGAAACCATTTAGTTTTACAATCAGATTTTGGTTTGGGGGATGGAGCAGTTAGTGCAATGTATGGAGTAGCATACACTGTGAGTGAAGATATAGAAATTAATAATTTGACCCATGATATCCCACCTTATGATATCTGGGTAGCTTCATACCGTTTATATCAAACAGTAAAATATTGGCCAAAAGACACAGTATTTGTTTCTGTAGTTGATCCTGGCGTTGGAAGCGATCGTCGTAGTATTGCTTGTCTTACTAAATCAGGACATTATATTATTACACCAGATAATGGCTCATTAAGTCATATTAATTATTATGAGGGCATTGAAAAGGTTATTGCAATCGATGAAGTAGTCAGTCGACTTCCTCATTCAGAGGAAAGTCATACATTCCATGGAAGAGATGTTTACGCCTATAATGGAGCAAGATTAGCTTCTAAACAAGTAGAATTTGAAGATTTAGGGCAATCAATTAGTTTAAATTCAATTGAAAAATTAGACATTACTGAAGCTATCGAAAGTGAATCTGAACTTTCTGGAAGTATCGATGTACTAGACATTCGTTTTGGATCGCTATGGACTAATATACCGCTTTCTTATTTAAAAAACGCAAATATTTCACATGGTGATGAATTAATTGTAAAAATCTACCATAAAGAAAAAAGAGTATATCAAAATATAATTAAATTTGTTCGTTCATTTGCTGATGTAAATGTAGGAGAACCATTAGTTTATGTCAATTCATTAGTTAATATTGGAGTTGCAGTCAACCAAGATTCTTTTTCAGATTTATACCACATTGGTACAGGTAATGATTGGACAATTAAATTATCAAAAGCACCAAAATTTTAAAGGAGGAAAATGTTTTATGAAAAATGAAGGTATTTCAGTTAAAACCATTGTCGCTATAGGTATTGGCGCAGCTGTATTTGTAATTTTGGGTAGATTTATCGTAATACCAACTGGATTTCCAGATACGAATATTGAAACAACTTATCCATTTTTAGCATTATTATCTGTAGTATTCGGACCAATCACAGGATTACTTACTGGACTAATTGGTCATGCAATTAAAGATTTTACAATGTATGGAAGTGCATGGTGGAGTTGGGTAGTATGTTCTGGTCTTATTGGTTTTTATTATGGATGGATTGGTAAAAAAATTA
The DNA here is from genome assembly GCF_001809305.1 of Staphylococcus sp. HMSC072H03. Classification (NCBI taxonomy): domain Bacteria; kingdom Bacillati; phylum Bacillota; class Bacilli; order Caryophanales; family Staphylococcaceae; genus Staphylococcus; species Staphylococcus sp. HMSC072H03. The sequence goes on along the minus strand of NZ_KV796878.1, from coordinate 17,657 downwards.
ATTTATCTTCAGGCCAATTTTCATTTAAAAATATTGTTTTCTTTAATGTGGCACAAGTTATTGGAAATATTGTATGTTGGGCAATTATTGCGCCAATTTTAGATATTTTAATTTATAGTGAACCTGCTAATAAAGTATTTACACAAGGTATTTTGTCAGCCACACTTGATATTATTGCAGTAGGAATTATTGGGACTATCCTTCTAAAAGCTTATGCAGCTACTCAAATTAAAAAAGGTAGCCTTAAAAAAGATTAATTTGAAAATTTATCGAGAAAACATATTGAAATGTTTTCTCGATTTTCTCTATAATCAGTAAATACTAGATAAGGAGAATTTATGTATATGGCCGAACCGATTATTTCATTTAAAAATGTAAATTTTAAGTATCATAGTCAGGCAGAACCTACACTTCACAGTATAAACATTAATATTTATCCTGGAGAAAAAGTATTGGTAGTTGGCGCATCAGGTAGTGGTAAATCAACATTTATCAATTGTATTAATGGTTTAATTCCAAATAAATATGAAGGTGAATTAACTGGAAAAATAGAGATTAAAAGTAAAAATACTAATGATTACACATTTCATGAACGTTCGAATGTCGTAGGAACAGTACTACAAGATACAGATGGACAATTTGTAGGGCTGACAGCAGCTGAAGATATGGCGTTTATTCTTGAAAATAATAATATTTCAAACAGAGAAATGAAAGATAGAGTAAACCATTGGGCGAAAATCGTGGGTATTCAGCAACATTTATCTAAAAGGCCTCAAGATTTATCTGGAGGTCAAAAACAACGAGTTTCTTTAGGAGGTATATTAATTCATCAAACGCCCATTTTATTATTTGATGAACCATTAGCGAATCTTGATCCCAAGACTGGTCAAGAAACGATACATTTATTAGAAGAAATACATCACAAAACAAATTCTACTATTTTGATGGTTGAACATCGTTTAGAAGAAGCTTTAAATCAAACATTTGATCGAGTCATCTTATTTAATGAAGGTAAGATTATAGCTGATACTACGCCAGATCATTTGCTTAAAACTAATCAACTATTAGAAGCAGGTATTCGTGAACCTTTATATGTTACTGTTATGAAATATGCTAATGTACCATTGAAGAATTTAGATAATATTTCGAATAAAGAAAAAATATTAGAGTTTAAAACTGTTCAAAATTCGATACTGTCATGGTTTAACCATATAAAAATTAAAGAAATAGAGAATAGTAATAATGAAACATTACTAAGTTTGTCTAACATTACATATCAATATAATAAACGAGGCGTCAAAGTATTAAATAATGTTAATTTAGATATTAATAATAAAGAAATGATAAGTATTGTAGGTCATAATGGAGCCGGAAAATCTACACTTGCTAAAGCTATATGTGGATTTTTAAAAACTAAAGGTAAGATGTATTGGGAAGACAAACGGTTTGATAAATTGTCTATTAGCGAACGGTCTAGTTATGTAGGTTATGTTATGCAAAATCCAAATCATATGATATGCGAAAAAATGATTTATGATGAAGTTGCATTAGGATTAAGGCTTCGAAATATTGATGAAGAGAAAATTAAAGAAAAGGTTCATAGTGTTTTAAAAATATGTGGTTTGTATTCATTTAGAAATTGGCCAATTGCGGCACTGAGTTATGGACAGAAAAAACGTGTAACCATTGCATCAATACTTGTATTAGATCCTAAAGTTATAATTTTGGACGAGCCCACTGCAGGGCAAGATTTCTATCATTATACTGAAATGATGGAATTTCTTAGTAAATTAAACCAGCAAGGTAAAACAATTATAATGATTACACATGATATGCACTTATTAGTAGAATACACAGAACGTACAATCGTAGTATCTGAAGGACAAATTATAGCAGATTCAACTCCAATTGACGTTTTGTTAAATAACGAATTGTGCATGCAAGCTTCGCTACATACGACATCTTTATATGATGTAGCAAGAAAGTTAGATATCCAAAAACCTCAAGAATTTGTAAAAAAATTCATAGAATATGATAAAGAGGTGAGATAAATATGTCTGATTTAAATACATTAGGATATCATCCGGGTACAAGTTCTATTCATCATTTAAATGCAACAGCTAAATTAGTATTCTTTTTATTAGTTTCTGTTTCAGCAATGATTACATATGATACAAGATACTTGATTGTAGTAGCTATCATATCCATTTTATTATTTAAAGTGTCTCACCTTAAATGGTACCAAGTAAGTTTCGTGGTGAAATTTATATTTTTCTTTACTGTCTTGAATTTATTTGCAGTGTATCTATTTGATCCTGAATATGGAGTTCGTTTATATGATAAAAGAGATATTATTTGGAATGGAGTAGGACGATTTACGATTACATCTCAAGAATTATTTTATTTATCTAATTTACTATTAAAATATATTTGTACTATTCCTTTAGCTCTAGTATTCTTACTTACTACAAATCCAAGTCATTTTGCGGCTAGTCTGAATAAAATAGGAGTTAATTATAAAATTAGTTATGCAGTCGCTTTAGCATTAAGGTATATACCAGACATACAAGAAACGTACTTTAATATTTCTCAGGCACAACAAGCGAGAGGATTTGAAATGTCTAAAAAAGTAAATTTACTAAATAGACTTAAAGGGGCTTCTAAAATTGTCTTACCATTAATTTTTTCGAGTTTGGATAGGATTGAAATAATAAGTACGGCTATGGAATTACGCCAATTTGGACAACATAAATCGCGTACATGGTATGTAAGCGAGCCTTTTAAAAAGAAAGATATTATTGTAATCTTTATAGCATTACTTTTTATTGTGATAGTAATAACATTATTTTATATAAATGAAGGTAGATTCTATAACCCTTGGAAATAACTAAAAATAACTCCCCGTAACGTTAGAGTTAGTGGGGAGTTTATATTTAATTTAGAAGAAAAAGTTCCAAATCGTCTGCAAGGTATGGTTTTCGATAATAATAAATAAACCAAGTCCAATATAGACCACTGCCATTATCCAACGACTGAACTTCTCTACAGTTTCTCCGATTTCAGGAATAGATGCAAGCTTCTGTGCAGTAAACACTAAGACATAGATTAAAATTAAAAAGACGATTAATGTCACAATGAGTTCAGAGACACTTAATGTGACAAAGTAAGGGACAAATAATCCGATGTTATCTGCTCCGCAACTTGCGATCGTCACTAACGCAACCGTGCCAATTAGTTTAGTTAATCCGTGTTTGTCTAGTTCTTGTTTCGCTCTTTTTTCTCCTTCACAATCATCAAAAATAGCTACTTTTAATCCTAAATAGATAGGAATAAGACCAAGTAATCCTAAAATCCATTTTTCAGGCACATAATTTAAGACAAAGGCAAAGAATAAACTTACGACAATCAATGTCACAGATCCTACATATTGACCAATATAAATATTTCTATATTCTTTTTTTGTCTGTGCTCGCGCGAAAAAAATAAGCAAAATAACAAGTAAGTCGACTGCAGTTGCGATATACAATATCGCAGCAGTAATGATAGTTTGAATCATAGTTTAACTGTCCTTTTAAAAGTGATATTGAATAAAGTATAACGCATTTCAAATAAGAATTATATAGATTTTATTTTAAAATTTTCACCAAATTTTTAATGTCTACTTGCATGGAAAAAATAAAAAACAATAAATACTAAATAATTTGAAAATTCAAAATATAAAGTGTAAAATGAAAATGAAGAGATTAGAAAGCGCTTACAAATATCTCTTTATAATAAAATGATAAAAGTTCTCTTACGGAAGGAGGCGTTCATTCATGAGTGAATCATATGATTTGATTGTGATTGGTGCAGGACCTGGAGGGTATGTATCAGCCATTCGTGCCGCACAATTGGGTAAAAAGGTGGCAGTCATCGAAAAATTCAATGCTGGAGGCACTTGTTTAAATGTGGGTTGTATTCCATCTAAAACATTATTAGAACACGGGGAAAAAGCACATAGCATTCAAGTTGCTAATGACTGGGGAATGACGACGAAAGAATTAAATATCGATTTTCCTAAATTTGTACAACGTAAAAAGAAAGTGGTACAAACACTTACGGGTGGCGTTAAACAGTTACTAAAGAAAAATAAAGTAGCTTATATTGAGGGAGAAGCAAGCATTTCAAAAGACTTAAACGTAAAAGTAAATAATGAAACGTATCAAGGTAAAGATATTATTTTAGCGACAGGTAGTAAACCATTTGTACCACCTATTGATGGATTAGATAACATCGATTATGAAACAACAGATACATTTTTCGATTTAAAACAACTACCTAAACAATTAGCAGTGATTGGCGGTGGTGTCATCGCAACAGAACTCGCTTCATCAATGGCTGATCTTGGCGTGAACGTAACCATTGTTGAAGTGGCAGATGATATTTTACTTACTGAAATTGATGATACACGTGAGTTATTAAAAGCTCATTTAGAAAATCAAGGTATTAACATTATTACAAAGGCGAAAATTAAAACAGTAGATAAAACTAAAATTGTACTCGATGGTCAAGATGACGTCAGCTTCGAAACGTTACTTGTCGCGACAGGTAGACAACCGAATACACAAGTGGCTAAAGATTTAAATTTAGAGATGGATGGCAAGTTCTTTAAAGTGGATGACCATTATCAAACAAGTCAAAAACATGTCTATGCGATTGGTGATTTAGTCAAAGGTTATCAACTTGCACATGCTGCAAGTGCACATGGTATTCATGTAGCAGAAACACTTGCTGGAGAACACCCACCACTTGTTCGTCAAGAAAACATTACACGTTGTATTTATACACGACTTGAAGCGGCATCCATTGGCTTATCAAAAGAGCAAGCCAAAGAAGCGGGATATGATGTGAAAGTCATACAATCAGCGTTTCAAGGTAATGCGAAGGCGCTCATTAAAGGGGAAAATGAAGGAATTATAAAATTAGTTATTGATCAAACATATGGAGAAATACTTGGCGCCTTTATTGTAGGACCTCATGCGACAGACTTAATTGGTGAAGTCCTAGGAGTAAAAGCGTCAGAAGGTACCATCTATGAATTATCCGAAATAATTCAACCACATCCCGCATTATTAGAAGCGATTGGCGAAGGTGCGGATGCATACTTTGGTTCTGCAATTCACATGTAGTTATTACACTTACGCCCTATGAAAGATAGGAGGAATTGACAATGAAAATGGAAAAAGAACAAGCACGTTGGATTTATAAAACAATGAATGAAATTCGATTTTTTGAAGAGAAGGTACACAAAATTTTTAGTGATGGTCAAATCCCAGGATTTGTACATTTATATGTCGGTGAAGAAGCCGTTGCCACAGGTGTCATGTCACAACTGACTGACGATGATTATATTACAAGTACACACCGTGGTCATGGACATGCTATCGCAAAAGGTTGCGATTTAAACGGTATGATGGCAGAAATCATGGGTAAACGTGATGGTTTAGGTCATGGTAAAGGTGGCTCAATGCATGTTGCCGAAATTGACAAAGGGATGCTCGGTGCCAATGGTATCGTAGGTGGCGGTTTTGGTCTTGCGATTGGTGCAAGTATTTCAATTATTAACCAAGGTAAAGACAATGTCGCCGTATGCTTCTTTGGTGATGGTGCTGCAAATGAAGGGACATTCCATGAAGGTTTAAACTTCGCTTCAATTTTAAACTTGCCAGTTATCTTTGTCTGTGAGAATAACCAATTCGCTGAAGGTACGACACACGACTATGCAAGTGCATCTGAAACGATTGCAGAACGTGCTTCTGCATATAATATGCCAGGCGTACGTGTAGATGGCATGGATGTCTTAGAGGTTTATAAAGCAACACAAGAAGCAGTAGACCGCGCTAAAAAAGGGGAAGGGCCTACATTAATCGAATGTGATACGTATCGTAAATATGGTCACTTTGAAGGTGACGAACAAAAAGTTAAGTCACCAGATGATCGTAATGCGGATAAAAATGCCACTGTAGAATTCAGAAAACAAGCGATTGAAGAAGGTTGGTTAACTGAAGAAGAAGCAGATGATATTGAAAACACAGCTGAACAAGCCGTAGAAGATGCTGTGAAATTTGCGGACGAAAGTGAATTACCAGATGAAGATTCACTATACAAAGATGTTTTTGCATAAGAAACCTTTAAAGCACTAAAACGAAGAAATAGATAAGAACGAACCTAACCAGACGAGGAGGTTTTTACGATGAGTGAAGAACGTAAATTAACATTTATGGGCGCGATTAATGAAGCGATTGATCAATCTATGGAGAAAGATGAAAATGTCATCTTAATTGGTACAGACGTTTCAGGTGGCGCAAAAGTAGAACATATTCAAGACGACGATACATTTGGTGGCGTATTCGGTGTTACAAAAGGACTGGCTAAAAAATATAGTCGTAAACGAGTGATTGATACACCTATTTCTGAACATATTACATTAAGTGCAGCTGTAGGATCAGCAGCTACCGGATTACGTCCAATCGCAGAACTCATGTTTAACGATTTTATTGGCTTTGGTTTAGACCCAATTTTAAACCAAGGTGCAAAAATGAGATATATGTTTGGTGGTAAAGCTAAAATTCCATTAGTGGTACGTACCGTTCATGGCGCTGGCGCAAGTGCGGCAGCACAACACTCTCAATCTCTATATAATATGTTCGCAACAATTCCAGGTGTTAAAGTAGTTGTACCATCAAATCCATATGATGCAAAAGGATTATTAATGTCAGCGATTCAAGACGATAACTTAGTTGTATTTTCAGAAGATAAAACATTACTTGGTCAAAAAAGTAATGTCCCTGAAGAACCTTATACGATTGAGATTGGTAAAGCCAATGTTACACGAGAAGGTGATGATTTAACTATTGTCGCAATTGGTAAAATGGTTGCAGTGGCTGAAGAAACAGCTGACCGACTTGAAGAAGATAACGTTTCAGTAGAAGTCATTGATTTACGTTCAGTGTCTCCATGGGATCAAGATACAGTGTTAGAATCAGTGAAAAAAACAGGTCGCTTAATTGTTATTGATGAATCAAGTCCACAATGTAACATTGCTGGTGACGTCGCTTCTGTCATCGGTGATATTGGATTCGATTATTTAGACGGTCCAATCAAAAAAGTAACAGCACCAGATACACCAGTACCATTTGCATCAAACTTAGAAGCGGCATATATTCCAAATGCAGATAAAGTATTAGACGTAGCATCTGAATTAGTTGATGACTTAAAAAAGGCTAACGTGTAGGGAGGTGTATCACAATGAGTGAAAATATTATTATGCCAAAGCTTGGTATGACAATGAAAGAAGGTACTGTAGAAGAGTGGTTTAAATCAGAAGGCGATACAGTAGAAGAAGGCGAAAGCATTGTCACAATTAGCTCTGAAAAATTAACAAACGATGTCGAAGCACCTACAAGTGGAACATTACTAAAAATCAAAGTACAAGCAGGCGAAGATGCAAAAGTAAAAGCAGTGCTTGGTATCATCGGAGAAGAAGGCGAAGACGTAGGAAGCGATGACGATGATTCTGAAGAAACTACCCAAGAGAATAAAGATAACGACACAACGTCTGAAGATCAACAAGCTTCTTCAAATGAAGAACAATCTGATAAAAAAGATACAGAAAAAGAAGCGAAGCCTGAACAACGTGACCGTATCTTTATCTCTCCATTAGCACGTAATATGGCTAAAGATAAGGACCTTGATATCACAAGAATTAAAGGTACAGGTGGAAATGATCGTATTACAAAATTAGATATTCAACGTGTAGACTCAGAAGGCTATGATTATGAAGGTGAAGCGGATACGTCTAACGAAAATGCATCTTCAACGCCACAAAACTTCGATGTGTCTAGCATTGGTGAAGGTCTGAATCCAATGCGTCAACGTATTGCTCAAAATATGCGACAAAGTCTTAATAATACTGCTCAATTAACATTACATCGCAAAGTCAATGCAGATCGTTTATTAGACTTTAAAGCTCGATTATCTGAAGAATTAAAAGATGCAGATCAAGATGTAAAATTGACAGTCACAGCTTTATTAGCTAAAGCAGTAGTCCTAGCACTTAAAGAATATGGCGCAATGAATGCTCGTTATGAAAACGGTGAATTAACAGAATACGATGATGTACATTTAGGTATTGCGACATCACTTGAAGATGGTCTTATGGTGCCAGTCATTGACAATGCAGATACTAAAAGTATTGGCACTTTAGCAAAAGAAATTAAAACATCAGCTGAAGCAGTACGGGAAGGAAATACAGGTGACGTTCAACTTAGTGGCGCGACATTTACAATTACGAATATGGGTGCAAGTGGTATCGAATACTTCACACCAATTTTAAATTTAGGTGAAACAGGTATCTTAGGTGTCGGTGCTCTAGCTAAAGAACTTGTGCTTGAAGGAGATCAGGTAAAACAAGTCTCTCGTATCCCATTAAGTTTAACTTTCGATCATCAAATCTTAGATGGCGCAGGCGCAGCTGATTTCTTAAAAGTACTTGCTAAATATATTGAAAATCCATATTTATTGATGTTATAAAAAACATGAAACATCAATTTAATGAATAACCCCCAATTTTGGGGGTTATTGTATTATGTAAGCTAACAACAAATATAATAGAGGAGTGGTTCATTATGTCAGAAAATCAAAATCAAGGTTGTATAAAATGTGGTCATACAGAAGTAGAAGAAGGTACATTATCTGCAACAGGATCAGGATTGTCTAAATTTTTAGATGTACAACATAATAATTTTAAGACGATAACTTGTAAAAATTGTGGATATACCGAATTTTATAAACAAGATAGAAACAGAAGTAGAGACTTTATTGATTTGTTCTTTGGAGGATAAGTCAAAAAAATAGGACAGCAGTAACCCTTGTGGTTGCTGCTTTTTCAATCTTTAAGTAAGACTTCGGGTCGTGTGAAGTTAGACTTTCGGATGTCTAAAAGTTATAAAAAATATTTAATATATTGACTTGATATTCTTGGAATTTTAAGTCATTGTATAAGTATAGGTTAAGTAACCTATAATTTAATAATCTCTGCTAGGGGTGCTTTATATTGCTGAAAGGAAAATCATGTTCCAACCCTTTGAACCTGATCTAGTTAATACTAGCGTAGGGAAGCCAGTGAGTCACTTTACAATGACATATGGATGTTTTCATAATTTGATGAAAAGGTCAATTTAACGATGAATCATTTTCTTCATTATGATACTTACATATATTTTCGTATATATTCACTTATTCTTATGCATTCAGTATTAAGCTGAATGCTTTTTTTATGAATCATATAATCAGTGATATTTAGACCCTTCTAGTAACCTAACTTAGGAGGCATTGTTAATGAAACAAGAAAAAATCAATTTTAAAAGAACTTTTCCAGCAAGTAAACGTATTTTTAAAAAAGGCGAGGGTAAGGATAGTGATATCTTTGTGCCATTTCGAGAAATTGAACTTTCTGATACCCAATTAGAACAACGTAGTTTTCAAAATGAACCTGTCGTAGTGTACGATACAGCAGGTCCTTATCATGATGACAGTTATGAGGTTGATATCAATCACGGACTTCCAAAGGTTCGCGATGCATGGATTGAAGCACGTGAAGACGTTGAACATTATGAAGGTCGTCGTATTCAATCGATTGATAATGGTTTTTCAAAAGAAGGCCATAAAAACTATGTAGCTCATCCATTTGAATATCAACCAAGACGTAGCAGTAAAGAGACACCTGTGACACAAATGTACTACGCTAAACAAGGGATTATCACTAAAGAAATGAAATTTGTAGCAATTAGGGAACAAGTGGAACCAGAATTTGTAAGGGAAGAAATTGCGAGAGGACGCGCGATTATCCCTAATAATATCAATCATCCTGAATCTGAACCAATGATTATTGGTAAAAACTTCTCAGTAAAAATCAACGCAAACATTGGTAACTCTATTGTGTCATCATCTATTGAAGCAGAAATTGAAAAATTAGTTTGGGCCACACATTGGGGTGCAGATACGATTATGGATTTATCTACAGGAAAAAATATCCATACAACTCGTGAGTATCTCTTACGTAACTCACCTGTACCAGTAGGAACAGTGCCAATCTATCAAGCGTTAGAAAAAGTAAATGGGGTGGCAGAAGATTTAACATGGGAAGCGTATAGAGATACATTAATTGAACAAGCTGAACAAGGGGTCGATTATTTTACTATTCACGCAGGATTACGTCTTCATTATATTCCATTAACTGTTGATCGTTTGACTGGGATTGTTTCTCGTGGTGGCTCAATTATTGCACAATGGTGTCTTGCACATCACGAAGAAAGCTTTTTATATACACACTTCGATGAGATTTGTGAAATTTTAAGTCAATATGATGTTGCTATTTCTCTAGGAGATGGTTTGCGTCCTGGTTCAATTTATGACGCTAACGATGAAAGTCAATTTGCGGAGTTGAAAACGTTAGGTGAGTTAACGGATATTGCTTGGAAATATAATGTGCAAGTTATGATTGAAGGTCCAGGGCATATTCCAATGCATAAAATTAAAGAAAACCAAGATTTAGCAGATTTCTATTGTAAAGAAGCACCATTTTATACATTAGGACCTCTTGTAACAGACATCGCACCAGCATATGACCATATTACGTCTGCCATTGGTGCTGCTCAAATTGCGAGCCATGGTACGGCAATGTTATGTTACGTGACACCTAAAGAACATTTAGGTTTACCAAATAAAGATGACGTACGTGAAGGTGTCGTCACTTATAAAATTGCTGCACATGCAGCAGATTTATCTAAAGGCTTACCAGGGGCAACAGAACGCGACGATGCAATTAGTAAAGCACGCTTTGAGTTTCGTTGGATTGATCAATTCAACCTTGCATTAGATCCTGATCGAGCAAGAGAATTTCACGATGAAACATTACCCGCAGAATCAGCGAAAATTGCACATTTCTGTAGTATGTGTGGGCCCAAATTCTGTTCAATGCGCTTATCACACGATATTCGCGATTCCTACAAAGAACAACTTGAAGGCATGAAAAAGAAAGCCGAAGAATTTAGAGAAGGCGGCAATAAAATTTATCATTAACTAGAAAATAGATAGATGATGAAGAAAGGTAGCGATTATATCTCGCTACCTTTTTAAATAGAAAAAACTCCTTAGATATACCCATTTCGTCTAACTACTGATACGATAGTGTTATACATATTTCCAGGGTAATATTGCTAGGAGGGTTTAGCATGGATAATCATGCAGAATTTAAAAAAGGAATTTTATTTGCGTTAGGGGCGCATTTATTATGGGGGATTCTACCTATTTATTGGAGATTCATTCACGGTATTAGCGCATTTGAAATTTTAGCATATCGCATTATCCTTGCGATGGTTTTTATGATTCTAATGATTTTTGTATTAAAAAAATCACAAGCGCTTAAACATGATATCAATCAACTCGTAGCACATCCGATTCAACTTGTTGCGATTATTATTGCAGGTTATGTGATTACGATTAACTGGGGAACATTCATTTGGGCAGTGTCTAATGGTCATGTGCTACAAACCAGTTTAGGTTATTATATTAATCCATTAGTGAGTGTCTTACTCGCATTTATTTTCTTAAAAGAGCGTTTCAATAAGTTTGAAACGTTAGCGATTGTATCAGCCGTAATTGGCGTCATTTACATGACAATGAAGATAGGAGAATTTCCAATTATTTCTTTAATGTTGGCATTCTCATTTGGGATTTACGGTTTACTAAAAAAATTGGTACGTGTTGAAGCAATGAGTGGGATTGCGATTGAATGTATTGTGACAGCACCAGCAGGACTGATTTATATCATTTATTTATGGCAAGCACACCAATCATCAGTCGGTTTGAATATGAGTACATTTTTACTCTTATTCTCTGGAGCGGTAACAGCTGTCCCACTTATTTTATTCTCAGCGGGCGCTCGTCGCATTCCGCTATCACTGACAGGATTTATTCAATACATTAGTCCAACGATTATCTTTTTACTAGGTATCTTCGTATTTAAAGAAAAATTCGATATCCACCAATTCATTACATTTATCTTTATTTGGATTGGTATTGCGCTTTATAGTATCTCTCAATATATTAAAATGAAACGTAGTCCTAGACCAGAATAAAAAACAAGCCACCCCTCACTACTTGATGAGTGAAGGATGGCTCTATTTATCATCTATAAAAAATATTTAAATTAGCCTAAAGAACCGTTACCAGTTTGGTTTTCATTTTTAAGGTTTTTATAAAAAACGCCAGCAAATACTGCTACGATAGCAATAATGCCAATATATTCAGAAATTTTACGTCCTGGTGATTTATATCCAGCCATAACATGACCTCCATTTATTAAGTTTTACGTAGTTAAAGCGTATAGTGAAGTATTCCCGTTTTCAAAATAAAAAAACATGTCCATCGTTAATTTTAATAAAGGTATTGTAGAGTGAACAAGATACATAGCTACATCAATGATCTTCATTATAGACAATACCTCCTTTAAATCTAAGAATCTGCACGACATATTCTTCATTATTTTTATTATTTACATTTCTAGCAATTGATACCATGTCATGACGTTTTTTAACTTTTCATAGGATGACTACTGATATAGAAAGAAGTACCGTTAATAGAATGAAGCAGAAGTATGACAAATAAACATAGGTATTATCTATTAAGTTTCTTCGCAAAGTAAGCAAAATAACTCATCATTATAGCGAAAACAACAGATGAAATGAAACAACGCACAATACCTAGATCTAATTTTAAAAGTCGTTGTGCTAAATAAAAGATTATAAAATAAACGATAAAAAAGTATAGGAAATAACGTATTGTTTTCATTAGTTCTCTCCTTATCAATTAAAATATGTATGATTTAAGGCTAACATGTGTTGAATACAAATTAAAAATAATGAAAGAATAAAAAGTAGAGTAATATTATAAGTATTATATAATTAATTGGATTTTCAATTAATTATATTTCAATAAATTTATATTTTAATTTATAAAAATTTGAATATTTGAGTGTAATATTATATATTAAAAGTGGAAGTTCATTATAATTCTATAAGAGGAGTGATCCATAATGAAGAAATTTGCAAAAGCAATGGTCGTTGGTGGTATTACTTTAGGAACAGTATTAGGGTTTAATGTAACTGAGCATAACGGGGTATCAAATGAAGCACATGCACAAACGCAAACATCACAAGGCTATCATTATGATTATCATGGTTATACAAAGTCAGGTGGCGAATTCGTATTAAATCACACGTTCTATAATGCGTTAAAAGCTGGAAATGTGACATTTAACGGAATTAAAGTGAATGAGCAGTATCAACATGGTACATCAACAAAAAAAGTATACGACCAAACATTTAATCAAGTCAAAGGCAACACAGCAGCAATGATTGATTTTAAGGTCGCACCTAAAAAAGTAAGCTTAGAACAAGTGAAAGACGTTTACGGAGATCATTATCAATATCAACCATCACTGACTGAGAAACAAGCAGATAAAACAGAAGGATTATACGGTTACACAGTAGGTAAAGGTCATATTACATTCCATGTCACAAATGGATACGTTGATCACGTTGTTGTGTCTTAATAGAAGATATAAAAGGGCAGCACCTCATTGCGAGGTGCTGTTTTTTATTAATCGAGTATATTGATGAATGTCATAATGAAAGTCAGTATACAAGCAATAATAATGACTAACTTTCCTTTTTCTGTTTTCTCATGTCCATGTTGGTATTCTCGTAAAACAAATAACCATGAAATGATAACTAGCAATCCTAAAATAATACTGACAAATGAGTCATATTTTAAATTTTATAATTCTATTTATATTAATATGTTCGTAGATGACAAAAATTTCAGTATTAATAAATATTAACGCTATTGATATAAATATAGTGTAATTGAATTTTGAAAACATTTTTAAATTACTCGTTGATATTGTAAATGTATGAAAACAAGAACAGCCGCAGTTTCCTAATTATGACTCTGGAAGCTATGGACCTAAAGAAAGTGAAAAATTACTTAGTGAAGACGGATTGAATTGGTGGAATAATTTGTAATATAAAAGACTTAAAGTTGTCGTCTTTTGAATAAGTAGTTAATCATTGATTAATATGCAATAATCAATGTTGTAAAGATTATAAAGGGAGGATACTTAATGGATTTTATTAATATTACAAGTGCTTCACAAAATAACTTGAAAAACATAGATGTAAATATCCCAAAACACTTAGTAACCGTATTTACAGGACGTTCTGGTTCAGGGAAATCATCTTTAGTGTTTAATACTATTGCTGCGGAATCTGAACAGCTACTAAATGAAAGTTATTCCAGTTATATCCAATTTCATTTAAATCAACAACCTAGACCGAAAGTGAAAAAAATTAAAAATCTTCCTGTAGCAATGACAATTAATCAGAAAAGATTCAATGGGAATTCTCGCTCTACGGTAGGAACAGTTTCGGATATATATGCCTCCGTTAGATTACTGTGGTCTAGAATAGGCGAACCGTTTGTTGGCTATTCAGATGTATATTCCTTCAATAGTCCTAAGGGCATGTGTAAAACTTGTGAAGGATTAGGATATATTGAAGACATTAACTTAGATGAATTGCTAGATTGGGATAAGTCTTTAAATGAAGGTGCCATAGACTTTCCTTCTTTTGGACCAGATAAAGAGCGTGGTAAAGCCTATCGAGATAGTGGTTTATTTGATAATAATAAAAAATTGAAAGACTATACAAAAGATGAATTAGAATTATTTTTATATCAAGAGCCAATGACGTTAAAAAATCCTCCTAAAGAATGGAGAAAGTCAGCTAAATATGTAGGGCTAATACCTAGATTCAGTAGAATATTTTTAGGCGATAAAGAATTTAATAAAAAACGCTATGCCAAACATCTTAAAAATGTAGTAAATAATAAAATATGTCCTACATGTAAAGGTCAACGTTTAAACTCGAAAATATTAAGTTCTAAAATTATGAGTAAAAATATTTCTGATTTCACACAAATGACAATTAAGGAAAATTTAGAGTTTCTTAATAAATTAGAGGATCCAACAGCTAAATATATTATTGATCCTCTCAAAAAGCAGTTAGAAGCACTAAAATATATTGGATTAAGTTATTTAACGCTTAACCGTGTCACAACGACATTATCAGGCGGTGAAGCGCAACGTCTTAAATTAATACGTCATTTAAATAGTTCTTTATCGGATTTAGTTTACATTATAGATGAACCAAGTGTTGGTTTGCATCCGGAAGATATAGCTAAAATCAATGAAATTTTAAAATCTTTAAAAGACAAAGGCAATACTGTGTTAATTGTTGAACATGATCCCGATGTTATTAAAGAAGGGGACTATATCATAGATATGGGACCAGGTTCAGGAAAAAATGGTGGTGAAATCACATTTGAAGGAACATATAATGAATTACTCTCTTCAAATACTTCGACAGGTAACGCATTACGTCACAAACATAATTTAAAAGAGAATATTCGTGAAGCGAACCATTTTTATAATATCGGTCCTGTGACACAAAACAATTTAAATAACGTAAAAACGTCTATACCTAAACACGTATTAACAGTCTTAACAGGCGTTGCTGGTTCAGGTAAGAGTACCCTTGTTAAAGCAGGTTTTGAAAATAATGACCATACCATCTTTATTGATCAAAAAGCAGTTCAAGGATCTAATAAATCTAATCTGTTAACGTATTTAGGTGTTTTTGATAGCGTAAGAAGCTTTTTCAGTAAAGAAACAGGCTTAAATAAAGCTATGTTTAGTTATAACTCAAAAGGTGCCTGTCCAAATTGTGGTGGAAAGGGCTACATTAAAACGGAACTTGCTTTTATGGGTGATTTTTCACAGACATGTGAAGTTTGTCATGGTAAACGTTATAAACAAGAAGTATTAGATGCTACCATAGATGGGTATTCAATCGCCGATGTTCTCGATTTGACGGTTGACGAAGGTATTATTTTCTTTGATAAAAAGAATGATATTAAGTCAAAATTACAATCTGTAAGTAAAACAGGTTTGAATTATATGTCACTTGGACAACCTTTATCCACTTTGTCTGGTGGAGAGATTCAACGCGTGAAACTAGCACAACATTTAGATGAAGAGATAAAAAATAGTATTTTTATTTTTGACGAACCAACCACAGGCCTACATGAATCGGATATCCCTATATTGATGGAGTGTTTTGATGATTTAATTGATCAAAACAATACAGTTATTTTGATTGAACATAATTTATCGATTATGTGTGAAGCAGATTGGATCATCGATGTCGGTCCAGGCCCTGGGTTGGATGGCGGAAAGGTCCAATTTAGTGGAACACCTAAAAACTTTATTGATAGTTCAGAAACATTGACATCTAAACACTTGAAACGCTATATCAATCAGTAGAAATAGAAGAGTTGGATGAGTTTATATTTATTATATTCATTCAACTCTTTTCTTATCATAGATTCTTTCAATATAGAAATATTGAAAGAATTGTCTATCCAGTAGTTCCACCAAAAGTTGAGTATAAGTTAACAAACATAGGAAAAACACTCGATAAAGTAGTTTATGCAATTTGTGATTGGGGGGGATGAATTTCTGGAAGAAATTTCTAAATAGAAAAATGTTAAAATTTAAATATATAGGTAAAAGACGCCTCAACTTTGAACGAGTTATTCAAAGTAAGGCGTCTTTATCTATATAGTATTGTGGTTTTAAAATAACTTTAATAGTATTATCTTTTTTTTGATCAAAGATGTCATAAACTTCTTTTACATCTTCTAACGGCATAGTATGAGTGATAATTTCTGTTGGATTATTTACTTCACATACTTCCATATTTTTATATCCTTGATAAGTAACTGATTTCATACAATCATCCTCTTTTAGCAAATATGCGCCTGTTATTAAAATACAAACTCAAACGAGTAAATTAAGTAATTATTATTTTGTGTTAAATATACATAATTTACATATAAATCATGTGAATTTATTGAATATAATCATCTTTTTTTGAAAATAGTATCTATAACAAAAGGAGGATATTCCCCATTCATTCACCATCAAATTTATTTTCTTATACGCCTCACTATCTCAGAATATCAATGTAAATAATTTTTCTATTATTTACCCCAAAATAAAGTTTGAAAGTATATATATTAATATTACTCCAACAATGATTTTGAACCATATAGAAGAATTTGAAAAAATACAAGGAAAGAGAAAAACAGAAAATAATACATAATTTAACTTATCGGAAGTTATCTGTAACACAATTATTAGAAATGATATAATACAAAAGTCGTCGTTCACTTCTGTGCTGTATTTAGCATGGAAGGAGGTGACATCATGTTCAGTACACTATTTGTAACTATTATAGCTCCTATCATAGTAGGAGTTATACTCACGTTATTTTCTCATTGGCTGAATAATCGTGAAAAGTAATTTAGCGACGACATATAGCTAATACACCAAAAGAGCCCGATAACTATTCGCAGTAGTTATCGGGCTCGGTGTTTATCATGTTAGTACACTATTTGTTAATCAAATTATAACACTGGTTAGTAGAGGAATGCAA
>NZ_KV796877.1:0-451 GCF_001809305.1 Staphylococcus sp. HMSC072H03 | reverse complement strand
CCATATTAGTAGGAAGATAAAAATTTAATTTTTTTATGTCTGAATTATATAGATGGACTACTGATTTTCCTTGAGCATATTTTGCTAGGTTATACTTACCTTTACCGTTAATATATAAAGAAATAAATCTTCCATCAGAATTAATAGGAGTTATTATATTTAAGTCACCTCCTACTGCTATTTTTACATCAGTATCAATAGCAGTTGCAGTTGCTATATCGATATCTATTTCTCCAGAAGAAGGTATTAAAATCTGATTTCTTTTTGAGAATACCAGTGAATCATTTTGAGTAGAAGTTTTACTATAGACTTTATTTAAGATAGCTCCATACTTAGTATATAATTCACCATATAAAATGCAGGGCTTTCCATTTATATTTAAATCTTTTTTTGATAATGATTTGCCCTTTGAAAATTGAGCTAGGTTTCCTAATTTTTGAAGTTTCCATTC
>NZ_KV796876.1:0-10375 GCF_001809305.1 Staphylococcus sp. HMSC072H03 | reverse complement strand
GCTTATTTATGATTGTTGAAATTTTAGGAGGATTTATCGCTAATAGTCTTGCGCTATTATCAGATGGACTTCATATGTTTAGCGATACTGTTTCACTAGGAGTTGCTTTAATCGCATTTATTTATGCAGAGAAAAATGCTACTTCAACTAAAACATTCGGTTACAAGCGTTTTGAAGTCTTAGCTGCCTTATTTAATGGTATAACTTTATTAATTATTAGTGGCGTCATTATCATCGAAGCGATTAGAAGATTTTTCAATCCTATTAAAGTGCAATCCACTGAAATGTTTATTATTAGTGTGATTGGACTTATAGTGAATATTATCGTTGCAATAATCATGTTTAAAAGCGGTGATACGTCACATAACTTAAATATGCGCGGTGCTTTTATTCACGTTTTAGGAGACTTACTTGGTTCATTAGGTGCCATTATAGCATCTATTCTTATATACGTATTTAACTTTACAATTGCTGATCCTATCGCAAGCATTCTAGTTTCCATTATTATATTGAAAAGTGCAATCGGTATTTCACGTTCGTCACTTAATATTTTAATGGAAGGTACACCAAGTGACGTCAATTTAGATAAAATCATTAGTACAATTATAAATCATAATGAAATTTATAATGTCCATGATTATCACGTTTGGACTATTTCAAATGATATGAATGCGTTAAGTTGTCATGCAGTCGTCTCTGAAACTATGTCTGTTCAGGACTGTGAAGGACTTCTTAAAAAAATAGAACATGAATTACTTCACTTAAATATACAACATATGACAATTCAATTAGAAACAGCCCAACATGATCACGATACTTCAGTACTATGCTCTGGATTACATAAAGAGCACGCTCATCATTAAGACTACACAAACAATGTCCGCAGTTTACAATATAAGTAAAAAGTCGAACAGAATTCATATTAGTTTCTGCTCGACTTTTTTTACTTATATAAAATAATCGAAAATAAATTGTTTGCCTGGTACATGTTTTTCATCAAATCCTTGAAGAAATTCTTCATTATCATACGGTAATTTTACTCTTTCAACACTAAACTCATTTTCGTTAATTGTGACGATTCCATATACGGCATATTTACCATTATTAAGTCCTACTGAACCAGGATTGAAATAGGTTTTGTTATTATCATCATACAAGTGTAATTGATGATTATGTCCAAAAGCTATAAAATCCGCATCCTTATCTTCAAATAATTTAACTATCTCTTCTTTTTGATTATCTACAATAGGTTCAAATGGTTGTTTATCAATCCCCTCTTCTAATCTTTGATTTTCAATTTCATAATGTATAAATAAACATTTTTTCCCACAAATTGTTTTTTCTAAATATCTTGGTAGTGTATTTAATACATCATAGTAATCTTCATCCATTCGACTTTCAATCCATTGATGGTGTTCATAAAATTTATTTTTTAAATCTTCTGGATACGGTGTACCATTAACAATTGACATAATGGCTTCATCGTGATTACCAGCAATAATTTCCATATCATCTCGATCGAAAATCATATCTAATACTTTATTGGTTTCATGGCCAATTCCAATATTATCACCTAAGTTAAAGATTTGATCGATATCTTCTCTATTATCAATATCATCTAAAACAGTTTGTAAGGCATCAAAATTACCATGAACGTCGGTTAAAATTGCAAATTTCACCATAAAGTCTCCTTTCATTATTAAATCATTAGCATATTTTAACACTTAAAACATAATATTGTTAGATATTAATTTAAAAAAAGCACAAATTCTGATATTGTGTATTATATTAACGTAAAGGAGTGCTTATTTTGTTTAAATTTCATAGTTTAGCATTTAAAAATGCTAAGTCACAACTCATAAAAACAATACTATTTAGTTTAGTAAGTTTTATTATTGTATTTGTGGCATTTGTGATTGCTAGAACTTTCTTCGTTCAAAACTTTATGCAGATGCAACTAGCAGCACAATTTCAACAGTCAGCTGGCGCGTCATTATCTATGATAATACTCGTCCTAGTCTTAGGATTATTATTCTTTATACTTGCAGGTTATCAATTACTTGCGGGGGCTTTTAATATTATGGCTAAAGCCATTGAAAAAGAAGCTGTTCAATTTTCTGATTTATTTTTTGCTTTTAAAAAAGGAAAATATGTTAAAAGTCTTCTTTTAGCTTTTATTACTATTATTGTTTATGCTGTATTATATTTAATCACATTAGGATTAAACTTTTTATTTAATAAAGCATTAACACCATTATTCACATCTATTCAACAGTCAGTAAGTACATCTGATCACGCTATTGGCATTTTACTTACTGTACAAATTATCTTAATTATCATTATGGGATTCATTCTTTCAATCGTATATTGGTTCTTCTTTATATTAATGATTAATTATACTGTATCATTTGCACGTAAAAATGACTTAAGTGCTATAGGTCATTTTAAAGACGGCTTTAAAGGCATTAAAAATGGACGTAAAACTTGGTTCAAATTCTTTTTAGCTATCTTATTAATTAACCTACTCATTATTATCATTACACAACCACTTGGTACAATATTAACTGTATTAACCGGAAATATGTCCCAAAATGTAGCACAAGTGATTTTAATTATTGCTCAAACGCTTATTATTATTGTACGTTTAATTCTATATTTTATAATTCTAATGGGTATTGTTCAATATTTCTTACGTCGCGGTGAGAATGTGAATAGACCTGTAAAAGAAAAGAAAAAAAGTAAACGAAAAGAAAAAAATCATAAAAAAGAAGCGTTAAAAAACGACCCTTCATCTTTTAATGAGACAAAAAATCATATTAAAGAAGACTTAAATCATCAAAAAAATTTGAATAACGATAAATAAATCACTATTTAACACAAAAGGTAAGAAAGCAGGTTTCTCCTACTTTCTTACCTTATTTTAATTTAAAAAATGTTGTTCTAAATATAAAGCCGCGCCATCCTCTTCATTTGTATATTGTGTAGTATCATCAGTAATAGACTGAATTTCTGGACGTGCATTTTTCATTGAAACAGTGTATCCTCCAAATTCAAACATTGCTCTGTCATTATCGCTATCACCAATAACAAGTGTTTCTTCTTGTTTAATATCGAAATGATCTATCATTTCTTTAATTCCAGTGCCTTTATCCACTTGATAAGCCATCGTCTCAGCATTAAACCTTGAAGAATTAGATACGCTAATATTTAATAACACTTTATTTTGTATTAATTCATCTCTAAACGTTTTAATTTTATTTAACTTTTTGTTGAATAGATAAATTTTAGAATAGTCGTCATTTGGAATATCTTTTCTCCAATTAATTTTACCATTCATGGCATCTCGACGTGATTTCCATTCACTTTCACTCACTTCATTTTGTGGATGTTCACTATCAATCATATCTTCCATCCATGATTGATCTTCAATTAATGAAATTCTATCTCCTTCAAAAGGAAAAACTTCATAATAAATGTGTTGTTGTTGAGCTAGTTGCACGATTTTTTTTACACTATCTATTGTCAAACTATGTTTAAATAAAAGTTTATCTTCAATATCGCCTCTTGTTCCATTAGAACTAATCATACCATCTACTTTAAAACCTTTTGGTACTAGACTATGAATTTCAGAATAAGAACGTCCTGTTGCTAGAAATACCTTATAATTTTTTTCTCTTAACTGATCAATTACTTCTTTTGTTTTTACAGTCGCTTTATTATCTTCATGCAATAGTGTTCCATCCATATCTAAGAATATTGCTTTAATATTTTCAAATGCCATCGTGATACCCTCCATCTAATTCTTTCTTAAAATTGTGACACTTATTTAACCAAAGTGCAAACTCAATTATGTTTTATATAAAGATGATATCGATTTCTATATTGAATAACTTCAATTTGGTTATTAAAAAATTTAGACATAATTGAATCAGTTAAAATATCTTTTGTTATTCCTTTATCAAAACAACTACCCTCTTTTAATAAAAATATCTTACTAAATAAAGGAATAATTTCCTCTATGACATGAGTCACGTAAATCATCGTCAAATGAGCGTATGTCTTATTTAAATTTTCTAATAAATATAATAACTGTTCTCTAGCCAAAAAGTCTAATCCTGATGCTGGTTCATCAAGAATAAGTACATCAGGTTGATGTATAAGCGCGCGAGCAATCATTACTTTTTGTTTTTGTCCTGTTGAGAGATATCCTAAATATTGATCTTTATATGATAACATTCCTACTAAATTTAATAATTTTTCTGCTTCTTTAGTATGTTCATCAGAATATTCTTTATATAGACCGATAGATTTAAATATGCCACTTAATACGACATCAATCACTTTCTCACCGTCTTGAAATTTTTCTAATAAACTATGCGAAACAAATCCAATATGTTGACGAACGTTTTCTGCAGAATATCCTTTTTTTCCTGGTATCATTTCAAACAATTCTATTTCACCCTGAGATACACTTTCATAAGAATTCATGATATTTAATAGTGTTGTTTTTCCTGCACCATTCAACCCATAAAGAATCCAATTATCTCCCGCTTCAATCTGCCAATTTAAATCATTAATGATTGTTTTTCCGTGTTTCTTTTTATAGATATGTTTTAAATTTATCAAATGATCACCTCTACTTAAAATAAGTGTATGATGATTCTGATTATTTAACAAATCAAATAAAAAACTGAGACATGTCATCCATGTCCCAGCTTTTTGAATTATTCAACTGTAACTGATTTAGCTAAGTTACGAGGTTTGTCAACATCTAATCCTCTGTGTAAAGCTGCATAATATGCGATTAATTGTAGCGCTACTACTGATACTAAAGGCGTTAATAATTCGTGTACGTGAGGAATCACATATGTGTCTCCATCTTTTTCTAAACCTTCCATTGAAATAATACAAGGTTTAGCGCCACGTGCTACTACTTCTTTAACATTACCACGAATGGATAAATTCACATTTTCTTGCGTAGCTAACGCAATGACTGGCGTATCATCTTCGATTAAAGCAATAGTACCGTGTTTTAACTCTCCACCAGCAAATCCTTCAGCTTGAATATATGAAATTTCTTTAAGTTTTAATGCTCCTTCTAAACTTACATTGTAATCCATCGCACGACCAATAAAGAAAGCATTTCTAGTCGTTTCTAAGAATTCTTTAGTAATTTTTTCCATTACTGGTGCATCATCTACAATCGTTTCAATTGCAGTTGTTACTTTTGCTAATTCTCTTAATAAGTCAATACCGTTATTGCGTCCATGTGCTTTAGCTACAACTTGAGAAAGAATTGATAATACAGCAATTTGAGCTGTATAAGCTTTAGTTGATGCAACAGCAATTTCAGGTCCTGCGTGTAATAATAACGTATGATCAGCTTCACGAGATAACGTTGAACCTGCTACATTTGTAATTGTTAAAGACTTATGGCCTAATTTATTTGTTTCAACCAATACTGCACGGCTATCAGCTGTTTCTCCTGATTGAGAGATATAAATAAATAAAGGTTTTTCAGATAATAATGGCATGTTATAAACAAATTCTGATGCCACATGAACTTCAGTGGGCACTCCAGATAGTTTTTCAAGGTATTCTTTACCAACTAAACCAGCATGATAACTTGTCCCTGCAGCAATAATATAAATGCGATCTGCATTCGATACATCTTTAATAATCTCAGAATCAATATTTAAATCTCCATTTTCATCTTCGTATTCTTGAATAATACGACGCATTACTGCTGGTTGTTCATTAATTTCTTTTAACATATAGTGATCATAAATACCTTTTTCAGCATCTGATGCATCTATTTGAGCAGTATACGTTGGGCGATCTTGAATATTTCCATCTTTATCTTTAATTGTTACACTTTCTTTTTTAACAATAACAATTTCATGATCATGAATTTCTTTATATTGATTTGTAACTTTAATCATTGCTAATGCATCTGAAGCAATAACATTAAAATCGTCACCAATACCAACAAGTAAAGGTGATTTATTTTTAGCTACATAAATAGTGTCTTCATCCTCAGAATCTAACATACCTAAAGCATACGATCCATCTAATAAAGATACTGCTTTAGTGAATGCTTCTTCAGTTTCTAAACCTTTATTTGAAAAATATTCTACTAATTGAACAATAACTTCTGTATCAGTTTCTGATTTAAACGTTACATCTGATAAGTATTCGCTTTTTAGTTCTTCATAATTTTCAATTACACCATTATGCACTAAAGTGAAACGTCCATTATTTGATTGATGAGGATGTGAATTAATATGACTAGGTACTCCATGAGTAGCCCATCGAGTATGACCAATACCAATTTGACCATCAATGTCATTGCTATCTGCTACTTTTCTTAATTCTGCAATACGACCTTTTTCCTTAAATACAGTAGTCCCTTCATCATTGACAACAGCAATTCCTGCTGAATCATATCCTCTATACTCTAATTTTTCTAAACCAGATAATAATAATTCTTTGGCATTATCAAAGCCAATATATCCAACAATTCCGCACATATTTCTTTTTCCTCCATTACATAGTCATATGATAATTTTATCTGTTATATAAAATTTTTAATTAGACATTGCTCGTTTTATTGTATTGGATTCTAAACATCATATTTCTATGTTTTCTATTTGGCGTTCTTATTATATTTGTACATCTAGTTACCTATATGTTTTAAATAATAAGCTAACGAATGTGCCACATCCGGAATAGCATCCGCCGATTATATCGATAACTATTCTCCTCGTCTACAATATAATTAATATGTCTATTAGCATTCTCTTAATTAATACTAAATGGTTAACATTTTAATTATTTGTCCAGGCGCTTTATTTTATTTTTATTACATCTATCCTCCTTTCTTCCAATACTCTCTATTTTACCCTTTTCTAATAATTATTTGCAAATATTATTATATTTAATTCATAAACTTATAGTCATAATTTGATATTTAATTTATATTTTTTGCTAAAAAAATACTCTCTTTAAAGTTTTCAGTTCTACAGCTTTAACTTTAAAGAGAGTGTATTCTTGTTTTTAAATGGTACTATTAATTTAATCCCATTTTTTCTTTTACTTTATTAGCAATTGTTTGAGCATAACGTTCAGCATCTTCATTTGTAGCTGCCTCAACCATTACTCTTACTAATGGTTCAGTTCCTGAAGGTCTAACTAATATTCTTCCTTCACCATTCATTTCATTCTCAACTTCATTCATAACAGCTTTAACGTCTTCATTTTCAGATACATGATGTTTATCTGTTACTTTTACATTGATTAATGATTGTGGATACTTTTTCATTTGGGCTGCTAACTCACTTAAAGTTTTACCACTTGATTTAATAATAGCTGCAAGTTGTACGCCAGTTAGTAGTCCATCACCAGTCGTGTTATAGTCCATCATTACTATATGTCCAGATTGTTCTCCGCCTAAATTATAACGGCCTCGTCTCATTTCTTCAACGACATATCTATCTCCAACTTTTGTTTTATTTGATTGAATGCCTTCTGTTTCAAGAGCTTTATAAAACCCTAAATTACTCATTACAGTAGATACAATCATATTATTATTTAATTCATGATTTTTATGCATGTCTTGACCAATAATAAACATAATTTGGTCACCATCAATGATGTTACCCTTTTCATCAACAGCAATTAAACGATCTCCATCTCCATCAAAAGCTAAACCAAAATCACTTTCAGTTTCTACAACTTTTTCAGCTAAATATTCAGGATGAGTAGACCCACATTCATCATTAATATTGTATCCATCTGGATTACAACCAATTGTAACTGTTGTTGCCTCTAAATCACCAAATAAGAAAGGCGCAAGTGAAGAAGTTGATCCATTCGCCCCATCTAATGTAATTTTAAGTCCATCTAAATTTATATCAATAGTAGATTTAAGATAACTTAAGTATTTTTGTGCACCTTCATAATAATCTGAAAAATGCAGAATGTCTTTACCTGCAGGACGTGGTAAGTCAGGTTGTTCTTGGTCTAATAATTGTTCAATTTCTTCTTCTTGCTTATCTGAAAGTTTAAAACCATCAGCACCAAAGAACTTAATACCATTGTCAGCTACAGGATTATGAGAGGCAGAAATCATTATCCCTAATTGTGCTCCCATTTCACGTGTTAAATATGCAACACCTGGAGTAGAAATAACTCCTAATCTCATTACTTCTGCACCTATTGATGCTAATCCAGCAATTAAAGCAGATTCTAACATTTCACCCGACACACGAGTATCTCTACCAACTAAAACTCTAGGATGTTTCTCTCCTTCATTATGTGCTAATACATAACCACCATAGCGACCTAGCTTAAACGCTAATTCAGGTGTTAATTCTTTATTAGCTACTCCCCTTACACCATCTGTTCCAAAATATTTTCCCATTTTAATTACTCCTTTATTATCTAGTTTACTATTTTAAATTGACATGTGCTGTGACTTCATTGAATTCAGATTTCTTAACCTGTTTAGGTATTTTGAGTTGAAGAGTTTTATTAGTTGACTCAGTGATATCATCTAAATTTACATCAGCTTCTATGTCATTAATATCCTTCAAATCATCTTTATTACCATAAATTTCTACTTCATTCTCATTTAGTTTAATGTTATCTAAACTTTCATCGTCAGGTAATGAACCCTTTTTAACGGTTTTAATTTTTACTTTCTTACTGTAAGGTTCAAGTTTCACTGACATTTTAACATTGTTAGGCTTGATTTGAACGTTTAATTTATTCAATTGTTTGTCAAATGCAGTAATTTCAGCTACATCAGTAGTATCCTCACTGATATTAGTCGCATTTTTAAATGTCGCTTTTAAATATGCAATTTTATCTAATTGCTTTTTACCACCCGTAACTTGAACAGTATTTTTATTTAAAAAAGCTTTACTTACTTTATAATTTGAATTTATATTGTTTTGTGCAATATCAGGCTGAACATGCATAGTTTTAGTGTCTTTATCTTCCAAAGTGATATACGCATGTTTAGGTTTAACATTATAACTAATATCGTTACTTAATCCCTTAACAATATAATCTTCTTTATAATTTCCAGATTTAGCATTAGATAAATTAACTGTAACCTTGATATCGTCTGAACTTTCTATTTTCAATAACTTTGATTGTGGTCCTGAAATAGTAACATCAACAGTATCTGGTGATTTAGTAACATGTAAATTTTTGGTATTATAAAGAATTTCTACAGGTACATCTTCAATTGTTTTAGAAGAATTTTGAGATAGATTATCATTGTTAAAAATATTGCCAAACACATTATTAACAGAAAGATAAAAAAAGATCGCTAATATTAAGGCAAAAAATCTTAATCCCCATTTACTTTCTAACATGCTATTTCACACCCTTCTTTTGAGCGTGAGTTCCAAACCAATGTTCAGCTAATAACTCTTCGAATACTTCATCAGAAACATCACGTCTTAATTTACCATCGAAAGTAACTGATATTGAACCGGTTTCTTCAGATACTACCACAGTAAACGAGTCCGAAACTTCAGAAATTCCTACGGCTGCCCTATGTCTTGTACCTAAACTTTTAGAAATTTTATTACTATCTGAAAGTGGTAAATAACATGCAGCACTAGCAATTTTAGTATTTTGAATAATCATAGCCCCATCATGTAATGGTGTATTAGGTATAAAAACATTTATCAATAATTCTTGAGATATTGCAGAATTCATTGATATACCAGTTTCAATATAGTCTTGCAATCCAGTTTCCTTTTCAAAAACAATTAATGCTCCAATTCGTCTTTTAGCCATATACTGAACAGCCTTTGATACAGATTGGATTAATTTTTCTTCATCATGACTGTAAGTATTAGTATAGCGTTTAAATAGGCTCCCTCGCCCTAATTGCTCAAGTGCTCGTCTAATTTCTGGTTGGAATATCACAATTAAAGCTAAAACGCCCCATTGAATCACAATATCAAATAACTTTGAGGTAGCAGTTAAATTGAGAAGTTTACTTACTTGTTGTCCAATAACTATAAATAATATACCTTTAAGCAATTGAATTGCTTTAGTTCCTTTAAATACAGTAATGAGAAGATAAAGGACATACCAGACAATAAGTATATCTAATATACTTGTAATAATCTTCAAAGTACTAAGATTATTAAAAAAGTTGGAAAAATCCATAATCTCTCCTCCGTCTATAACTTTCATACTCATAATTATACCAATGAAAGGTGTAACTGTCATACTATGAAAGTCATACTTATAAATTTTTTCATGAAAATCACTACTAAAAATGGGTAATAAAAAAGCACTCCATTAAGGAGTGCTTAAAGTGAGCCATAGAGGATTCGAACCTCTGACCCTC
>NZ_KV796875.1:0-49050 GCF_001809305.1 Staphylococcus sp. HMSC072H03 | reverse complement strand
TGTGCTTTCTTCTGTCGTTGCTGCTTCTTTTGTTTGTGGTGTACTTTCTTCTGTTACTGCTTCTTTTGTTTGTGGCGTGCTTTCTTCTGTTGCTGGCTCTTTTGTTTGTGACGTGCTTTCTTCGGCTGTTGCACTTTCATTATTATTTGTTTCTACTGATTCAGACTGGTTATTTTCAGCTGCTTGTGCTTCATTATCTATTCCAAAAACTAGTGTTGCACCTACTAATATAGAAGCTGTTCCTACAGTGAATTTTCTAATAGAATATTTATTTAACTTATTTGATAAAAAATCCACTTTTTTATTAATTGGTCCTTGTCTTCTTTTATTCATACTTTACCTCCCAGTAAATTTCTTTTAAAAAGTTTTTATAATTAAAATAAAAACATACGTATTTGCAAGAAAACTACATATACTTTTATATGTAAATACATCTATAGAATAATCTTTTTTCTTATTTAACACAATACTTTTAAATTTTTTTACAATAAAAAAATAAATATTAAGCCTATCAAAAGACGAGATATTCTAATCTTTTTGAACCTAATAAATTGTTTTAATTATAATTTTCTACAATGTATTTTCTTAAACATTAACAATGTACATTGACATTAAACTATTTTCTTTCAATATAGTAAATAGTTTTTAATATTGTTTAAATTTACAAGTAGATTACATACATTTTTATAATTTTAACTAAAATATTGTAACACTTAACATACTTTTTTATCAAAAAATTTTAATTAATTTACTAAATATTTTATTTTTTAAAGGTTAGATATGGAAGCTAATTTAGACAATTTTCACTTGAATAATTTGGTACTGTTACCGCTTCTGTTACATCTTTTTTTGTTGTGAGTATACTCTGATCCTTTGTTATTTCATCAGTTGTTGGATAGTATGATTTCTCCTGAGTAATAGCTACGAATGAATCAGAGTTCATCTCTTTTTTCTCAGCAACTAAGAATACTGAATAAACATCGTCTATTTTTGCTGTACCTAGTACTATAAATAAACCTTTAGTTCTTCCATATTTAAATGAAAATATAATATTCAAACACTATTAATACTTTTTTTATTTAATTTAATAAAAAAATAAAAAAAGAGCGATACTTATCGCTCTTTAAACTCGTTTCTTCCTTTATAAATGTGTTTTTTAACATTATTATAATTTATTTTAAATGTTCGTACGGACTGTTATTGACAAATGATAAAATTTGATCGACAAATAGTTTTGCGCGTAATTGGAATTCTTCGTCATTTAAATACAGTGTGCCGTCTTCTAATTTTGCATAGTCCGAATCGTGTGTTGCAATTTGTGTAGGTACAGCAATACCTAATAAACTACGAACAATGACACGTAAATGTGAGAGTGGTTCTGAACTTACGATACCGCCACTGTTACCTATTAAGCCCACTGGTTTCATTTTGACATAATCCATATTAATGTGATCTAACGCATTTTTTAAAATGCCTGAATATGAACCATGATAATTTGGCGTACCAAAAATTAGGAAATCCGCTTCCATTGCTTTGTCCTGGAACTCTTTTGTATTCGCTTTAATTTCTTCTGTTGAATGTGTTGTTCCTGAAAAATCAAGTTGATTTAATGGTCTTTCAGCTAAATCAAAAATATCTACGTCGACATCATGATTATCGAATTGTCCTGTTAAATATTTAGCTAGTGCATTGGTATGTGAACCTACTTGTGCACTTCCTACTACGATAAGTCCTTTCATTTCGTTCTAACACCTCTTAAATATTATTTATTTCTCTTCAGTTAAAACTTTTATAATTGCTTTACCTACACCACTATGTTCATTGGTATCTGTAACCAATTTAGCTATAGCTTTCACTTCGGGCATCGCATTGTCCATCGCAACAGGATAGCCTACGCGTTCAAGCATGGATACATCGTTTAAATTATCACCTAACGCCATGACATCTTGTAAGTCAATATGAAGTTGATTAGCAATAGTTTCTAATGCAATTCCTTTTTGAGCATCTGAATGCGTAATTTCTAAATTACCACGTGATGATGATGAAACAGCAAGACTTGATATGGCCGATAATTCTTTTCCAATACGTTCAATTTTTTCAAGATCTGGATTAAACGCCAGTACTTTCATTATCAGTTCTCCCGGAATATCTTCAATATCCTTGTAATTATCGACAATTTTGAGTGTCCCGTTATCTATACGTTTTTGAATCCCTGCTTTAATCTTTTCAACATCACCTTGTTGGCCTGCATTTCTTGCAATATCTAAATAGATATCTAAATCACGTGTTGGATCTTCTGTATAAATCCCTCTATTCGTATACACTTGGTAGTACACGTCTTCTCGATCAAGAATCGCTTTAATTCGTTCTACTAATTCATGATTTAAATGAGAGGTATTCATAATATTGAATGATTCATCACGTACTTCTGCACCATTTAAACAAATATAAGGCACTTTTAAATCTGTTTCAGCCATAGGCGTGCTTGCTTCATAAAACGCACGACCCGTTGCAATGACTACTGTAATCCCTTTTGATTGAGCATATTTAATCGCATTAATATTTTCTTCTGAAATTTCATGTGCTGCATTTAACAGTGTCCCATCCATATCTGTTGCAATCAGTTTAATCATGCCGTTACCTCATTTCATTAGCTAAACTTACAGCTATTATATTTTAGAACATACATATTCAGTGAACACAATTACAAAATTTAAATTTGTTTTACCGTTCCTATTCTAACAAATTTATCATCTTTTGTACGGTGATGAGTTTCTTTTAACTTTTTTAGCTCTTAAATCACGGAAAAATTGTTTCAATAAATTGCTACACGCTTCTTCTAACACACCCTGTTCAACAATTGCACGATGATTAAATTGTGGTTGTTGTAGTAAATCCATTAAACTACCACTACATCCTCCTTTAGGATCCATCGCGCCATATACAACTCGTGGTATACGACTCATTACAACCGTTCCAGCACACATGACACAGGGTTCTAATGTGACATATAATGTACAATCTTCTAAACGCCAACTTCCTATGACTTTAGCTGCCCGTTCTATTGCTAAGTGTTCAGCATGAGCAGTAGGCTGTTGCAGGGTTTCTCTTAAATTATGGGCACGTGAAATAATGTCGTTATCTTTAACGATCACTGCTCCGATTGGAACTTCACCAAGCTGTCGAGCCTTTTTCGCTTCTTCAATTGCACATTTCATGTAAAATTCATCATTTGTCATATGTGTCATCCCTTACTTATGATAAAATACTCAATGTCTATTTTAACATTTGGAGATGTAATTATGAATAAACCATTTATTGCAATAGAAGGTCCGATTGGCGTTGGCAAATCGTCTCTTACTCATAAAATTAGCCAAACCTTTAATTATTATGAAGAAAATGAAATCATTAATGAAAACCCCTTTCTTTCTGATTTTTATGATGATATTTCAAAATGGAGTTTTCAAACTGAAATGTTCTTCCTTTGTAATCGTTATAAACAAGCACAAGATATTGCAAAAATTAATCAAGGTGTGGTAAGTGATTACCATATTTATAAAAATAGAATATTTGCCCGCAATACACTTAACGAATCAGAATTTGATAAATTCAATCGTATTTTCAATATTTTAACTGAAGATCTTGAATTACCTAATATGATCATCTTTTTAGATGCTGATTTAGATGTACTGAAACGTCGTATTGCTAAACGTAACCGTAGCTTTGAACATCAAATTGAAGATAGCTACTTACTTAATTTAAAAAAGGATTATTTATCATTTTATGAAACATTAAAAAATGAAGGTGCTAATGTGATTTTAATCGACACTTCTGATTTAGATTTTGTGCAAAATGAATCAGATTATCAATTGATTTTAAACCAAATTAAACCCATGATAGGAGATATAACATATGAATAATTACGGTATCCCTCAAAATGCAATTATTACAATTGCTGGAACGGTAGGCGTAGGAAAATCTACATTAACCCAAGCGCTTGCTGATAAACTCAATTTCAGAACTTCCTTTGAAAATGTAGACCATAACCCCTACTTAGATAAATTCTATAATGATTTTGAACGTTGGAGTTTCCATCTGCAAATTTATTTTTTAGCTGAACGTTTTAAAGAACAAAAACGCATGTTTGAATACGGAGGAGGCTTTATACAAGATCGTTCTATTTATGAAGATGTTGATATTTTCGCAAAAATGCATGAAGAACAAGGAACAATGAGTAAAGAAGATTTTAAAACTTACTCGGAGTTATTTGAAGCAATGGTTATGACACCCTATTTCCCTAAACCAGATGTTTTAATTTATTTAGATTGTGATTATGATGAAGTGATCGACCGTATTCATCAACGTGGCCGCGATATGGAAATGAATACTGATCCGGTATATTGGAAAAAGTTATTTAAACGCTATGAAAATTGGATTAACAA
This sequence comes from Staphylococcus sp. HMSC072H03, assembly GCF_001809305.1. Classification (NCBI taxonomy): domain Bacteria; kingdom Bacillati; phylum Bacillota; class Bacilli; order Caryophanales; family Staphylococcaceae; genus Staphylococcus; species Staphylococcus sp. HMSC072H03. The sequence goes on along the minus strand of NZ_KV796875.1, from coordinate 44,608 downwards.
TTTTAATGCTTGTCCCGTAGTAAGAGTGAACATTAATGAATATGATATTCATGAAAATCCCGACTCTTTAGATCCAATTATCGACAAAATTGCACATATTATTCAAACATATCGAAATGTCGATCATCGATAAAAAAAGAGAGACAGACTTTACTGTCTCATCTAGGCAAGAAGGACTAGAATTAAAAAATTGGTATAAACACATTTTTAATTCAGTCCTTGGCTGCCAATATGTTATAAATGTAGAAAATAACAATTGATACTTTAATCACTTTGTGTTTAATTACTTTGTGTATATTTTTTTAATACTTCTGGTACACTCACAGCTGTTTCAATCACGTAATCAGCATCCACAAGTTCCTCTTTTTTTGCGATACCACTTAATACACCAATGGCTAAACCTAACTTTGCATTCACTTTAGTCTTCATATCATTATTTGTGTCACCTACAATGGCTACATCTTCCGGTTTAACATCATAATGATCAAAAAGTGGCTTCAGTACTTCAGGATTGGGTTTTTCAGCCGCATGCGCTTCAGTAGAAATGACTAAATCAAACGCATCTTTAGAATGTGTTTCTTCTAAAAATTGTGTCACCCCTTTTTCAGAGTCACTAGTCACAATACCAATTTTATAGCCTTCATGTCGTAATGATTGAATCATATCATAAACGCCATCTATCCAGTTGTTTTCTGGTTCACGGCTATCTATTAATGTTTGACTTGTATCACGCGTCCATTTAGAAACATCTTTACCTGATTCGTCATTAAATGCATGAACAATTTCATCTAACGATCCTGAACCCATAACAGAATCCGGACTAATCGTATCTTTAACAACGCCTAATTTGCGAAGCGTTGCTTCTTTATTCGCTACAGGAAATGTCTCTAGGAAACTATTTACCAAGCGTACGCCAATTTTTTCCCAACTATGATCAAATTCGATTAATGTACCATCTTTATCAAATAATATCCATTCCATTTATATATACACTCCTTATTTTATATTTCATTGTAATATACATTGTTCTTTTAAGTATAATAAAAGAACTGCTTAGCATACGTTTATAAAAAAAGCCATACCTCTCTAGGCATGACTCAACTAAGAATAATATAAAACTAGTTTTGAATAACGTTGGCATTACTATGCCTCAACGGGAATGAGACTATGTGTAAGGGAATAGTCTCTAAGAATATCATACATCGCTTCATTTTTATTGTCTACAACAAGTTGATACGTGTCAACATTCCATTTCATTATATATTTATAACCTTACAGGTGCTATATTAAAAAATTCTACTTTTCCACAGTTTTTGCATTCTGTAATAAATGTTTTAATATTTGATGTTTCAGTATTATCATCACCTCTTATTTAATGTATCTCAATGTTAATTCGTTATAATTTAAATTATATATTAAGAAACACGCTTCTTATTTAGTAACTATATTTAAATAAAAAGCGTGCTTTAATAGTATTTAATGAAAATATATATTCAATTCGATTAGGGGGAAACAATTAATTTCTCGGTTCACCATTTACAAGAATACCACTTACTAAATCATATACTTTTTTAATGAAATTAAAGATATCTAACATGGTTTTCATCTCCTTAAATATGTTTACAACTAATAGTTTAGTATATATTTTAATTTATAGGAGATTTCTGCCTAAGTTGATATGATTCATGCTAAAGTGTCTTGATTTCCCTATTATTCCATATTAAATGTTGCGTAGAAGTCCAAATTATTCATCAAATTCCAAAAAAATAAAAAAGATGTATTGAAAAATAATAAAAAATTTGCCTTATTGCTTTTATATCTATAAGTGGTTTAATTAATAGATAATACGGTGATTATAATCTTCACTAAAAAAATATAAAATTCTATAAAATATCTTTGTAATATGCTATTGAGTAATTTTAACAATGATATTCATCATATCATTACTAAAAATGAAAGGATATATTCATGTTAATCGTTATTTTTATTTTATTCGGAATCGGAATTGGATTATTTATATTTAGTTTCTTCTTAGCACAAAATGAAGGACTCGCTTATAAAACAATTAGCCGAGGGTTTTCTGCACTATTTGTATCACTCGGTATATTAGCATTAATGGGGTATCTCATTAATTTTATTTCTTCACATTATTTAAATATCTAATTCCTTATATTTTCTATTCTCAAAAAAGTGGAAAGACAACTTTAAATGATGTCTTTCCACTTTTTCAATTTACTTTGTTGTATTATTGGTATCTTGATGATACTTGAATCAAATATATATCGTATTAATTACTCTAAGATGATCCAAATCACAGATAAAAATTGGAGCCAGGCAATCAAACAGAGCAACATCATAGTTAGCATTACTTTCATTGAAACTTAGTCTTACTAGTCGTCTACGAGTGAGGCTTTTTTCACATACAAAAAGGGGCTTTATGCCCCTAAAGATCTATATCATTTAAATGAATTTCAAATGTTGAGATTACCTAAGTAATAATGGTATTTGTAATAGAAGAAAAACACTAAGTCAAGGGTTGTCTTTTAGGTAATCTCATTACTTATTATTACATAATAAAATTTAATTATCTACATTACTTAAATAAAAAAATAATATTTTTTATATTTAAATATAATTAATTGTTAAAATGATTAAAATGTTTATCTTTATTTATAAAGGGTATAATTTAAATGGCAGAATATTTTGTTATAATATTTTGCTCCTTATTTATTTTACGTCACCACTCTTACTTAGTTCGACATAAGCTATGTTAAGAGTGGTTTTTTATGCAAAAAAGAAGCCAATTCACTTTTTGATATGCCCCCAAAAGTTGGTCTAAAATAAAAAACAACAAGCTAGAAACCGCGTGGTTATAACGTTTCTAGCTTGTTTTTATAAGTTATCTATATTTCGGAACAATGACTCTCCAGCCATGTTTATCTTCTAATTTACCACTTTGGATACCAGTGTATGTGTCATATAATTTTTTAGTGATTTCTCCAGGTTCATTATTATTAATCACAATTTCTCTATCTTCATATTTTAATGTACCTACTGGAGAGATAACTGCTGCCGTACCAGAACCAAATACTTCTGTTAATTCGCCTTTATCGTAAGCTTCGAATAATTCATCAATAGATACTTTACGTTCTTCTACTTCATAGCCTAATTCTTTTGCTAATTCGATAATTGATTTACGTGTAATACCAGGTAAAATACTACCATTTAACGCAGGTGTTACTAATTTGCCATTTTCAACAAAGAAAATGTTCATACTACCTACTTCTTCAACATATTTTTGTTCAACGCCGTCCAACCACAATACTTGATCATATCCTAAGTTATTCGCATTGGTTTGTGCTAATAAACTTGCTGCATAGTTACCTGCTACTTTAGCAAAACCTACACCTCCACGAACTGCACGTACATATTCATCTTCAACATAAATTTTTGTTGATTTTAATGTATCACCGCCGTAGTAAGCACCTGATGGAGATAAGATAATTAATAATTTGTATTTTTTAGAAGCACGAACACCTAAGATGCCTTCTGTAGCGAATACGAATGGACGAATATATAAAGATTGACCCTCGCCTTCTGGCACCCAATCACGTTCGATATCGACAAGTTGTTTCAAACCATCTAATAATAATTCTTCATCCACTTTAGGCATTTCTAAACGCGCTAATGAATCATTGATACGTTTAAAGTTTTGATCTGGACGGAATAATACGACGTCACCATTATGTTTATATGCTTTTAAACCTTCAAATACAGCTTGACCATAGTGTAAACTTTGTGCTGCTGGAGAAATTTCAAACGGTGCATAAGGAACAATTTTTAATTCTTGCCAACCGCCTTTTTCTTCATCATAATCTACACTTAACATATAGTCAGTAAAATATTGCCCAAATCCAAGATTTCCTTCTGGTTTTTCTTTAAGTGTGTCACGTTGTTCAAATTTAACTTTTTCTGACATGTTGAAGCCTCCTAATATATTTCATCAATAAGATTTAATATAAATTATAGCAATCTCAGATAGTCTATTCAATAAATTTTCTAAAAATTCAAACAAAATAAAAATGAAACCCTTTTCTTTTTTACTCTTTAAAAGAGAGTCAAATTCCAAAGCACCTTTTTAATTATGGACTTATGTCTTTTCTTCATTTTCTTTAATCGTTCGTATCATTGTTTCTGTCATTTTAGCCAAATGATATTTTGGATTAAAGCCCCATTCTTTTCGAGAATAACTGGTATCAATATTATCTGGCCACGTATCTGCAATCATTTGTCTTACTGGATCGACATCATAATCTAAGGTGAATTCTGGAATATGTTTCTGAATTTCTTTCTTAATCATCTCAGGTTCAAAACTCATTGCGCTTAAATTATAACCATTGCGTGTTACAAGTGTCTTACTATCCGCTTCCATAAGTTGAATAATCGCATCAACGGCATCGTCCATATACATCATATCCATATACGTATTTTTAGCAATATAGCTCGTGTAGTGACCATGTCTAACCGCTTCGAAATATATTTCTACTGCGTAATCTGTAGTACCTCCACCTGGCTCTTTGGTATGTGAAATGAGCCCTGGAAATCTTACACTACGTGTGTCGACACCAAACTTTTTAAAGTAATATTGGCATAATAATTCACCTGTAACTTTATTTATCCCGTACATTGTTGTCGGTTGTTGAATCGTATTTTGAGGTGTGTTTTTCTTAGGTGTAGACGCACCAAATGCCCCAATTGAACTTGGCATAAAGAAATGTAAGTCATACATTCTTGCAGTTTCTAAAGCATTCATTAACCCACCCATATTTAAATCCCAAGCCTGCAAAGGATTTTTTTCAGCTGTTGCAGAAAGTAACGCAGCCATATGCATAAGTGTATCTGCTCTAAAGTCTTCTACCACAGCCATCATTGCGTCACGATCTGTTACATCAAGTAATTCAAATGGACCATCATTAATCAATGAATGTGGTTCTAGCTCTTTAATATCAGTGGCTAATACATTATTTTTCCCATATAATTTTCTACATTTTAGTACCAATTCAGTTCCTATTTGGCCTAGTGCTCCTGTAATTACAATTCTCTTCATTGTCATTTCTTCTTTCGTCTTATATATCCTAATAGTGTCTTTTTAGAACTCCTCATATTCATAGATTCACTATATTATAACAATGCTTACACATATCATTAAATCGTACGTTTTGTTTGTTAATTATTTTTAAAAAGAGACTAACATGAAGAAATATTTTGTATCACTCTTATTGATTTTCTTTATACAATAAAAATACCGCATCAGCCATGTCTACGTTATCACTGATACGGTATCTATGTTTTATACAGTATAGGGTTAATTAGTTTGTTGAGCTTTTTTATAAAAGTATTGTGCCACTACTATATCTACAATAGCTAAACCTACTGATTTAAATACTGTCACTTCTTCTTCATCATTACGTCCAGATATTTTTCCACTTACGATATCTCCTAGTTCACCATGTAATGATCGCTCAGTAAGGATGCCTTCTTCTAATGGTACTTTTAAATCACCGGTTTCTTCCATTGCTGCTTCTGTAGATTCAACAACTATTTTATTAGCAATCAACATCGTTTCTGAAGGTAGTTCTTGCATTTCAGGTTTAAATGAACCTACTGCATTTAAATGAACACCGGGATGTAATGAATGAGAATACACCGGTTTATTTGAATTTGTAGCTGTCACAACAATATCTGCGTTTTCCATGGCTTGATCTGCTTCATCGAAGACTTTTGTTGACACGTGATACGTTTGTTTCACAAATTCAGCCAATGTTTCAGCTTTAGCTCTTGTACGACTCGAGATATGAAGCATTTCAATATCTCTCACTGCTAATATTGCTGCAATGAGCCCCTCAGCTTGATCTCCAGCGCCAATCACACACAATGTTTTTGCATTTTCACGCGCTAAATATTTTGTAGCTACACCAGAAATGGCGCCTGTACGAATCTTAGTTAAATAACTACCATCAAGTACAGCAAGGGTTTCTCCTGTATCATAATCGCTCAGCAAGACGGATCCAGTAATTGTTTTTTTATCTAGTTTAGGATTATTAGGTGCGAAAGTGACTGTTTTAATACCGACAATATTTAATTCATCTGATAAAGCTGGCATCACTAAATATCTATTTTCTTTATTAAAAGGTAACACATAACGTAATGGCGTTTCAGTTTTTCCTTCTGAAAACACCTGTAACGCATGACCGACTTCTTCAATCACTTCTTTCATATCTAATAAGTTTTGTTGATCCTGTTCATTTAAAACGAGCATTTCATAGACCTCCACTGTTTGGATATTGTTAAACAATAGATTAGAAGTAGCAATCATCCAATTTAATCATTATATATTCTAATCAATTGAATATTAATATTTTTTATAGATTTTATTAACTTATTATTGTGATGATATAAAATTGATGATATCTTTATATTATAAATAAAAGATACTATTTATATAGTATAGTGCCTTGCGATTTCATAACAATATGAAACTATTTATAAACTTTTGACACCATCACTTTTCTTATGAGAAAAGTGATTTTTTTATCTTTCTATAAATGATTGCTATAATACCTTTGTTTCAATCTATAACACCTTCATTATAATAGGTAGCTTTATTATTTAAAAATACTTTTAAACTGTGATTATAGTATGTAAGATTTTGATCTGCTTCTTCGATGGTCATCCATTTTGTTTCTGAAATTTCATCTTTCATTTGTATATCTATGACTTCATTTTTAATTGTAGCTTTAAACATAATAAATAATGTGTGTACATTCATTTGAGTTGATTTACCTTCATTAATACTTACGATATCTCCAATCTTAGCATTAAGACCTGTTTCTTCCATTACTTCACGTTTCAAAGCTTCAATTAGCGTTTCTTCCTTTTCTACCTTTCCTCCTGGTAATGACCACCCCCCGCCATCTGTATTATTAACAAGTAATACTTTTCTTTCTTGATTTTGTATGAGCGCATATACGACTTTTAAATCTTTCACAGTTTCACCTTCCATCATTTGGAATTTCAAATCGACTTACTGGCTGGCCGTTTTTTTTAATGTACGAATTAATTTCATATCCTCCATGTTTTTTTATTACTTTTTGTGAAGCATCATTATAAGGATTACATGTCATCAATACTTTATGTATCCCCATTTTATTTAGTCTATTTAGTGCTTCTTCTAACATGCTTGAAGCATAACCATTTCCTCTGTATGGTTTGGCGACGCCATAACCTACATGTCCTCCAATGTTTTTTAATTTATCATTAAGTTCATGACGAATATTTACTGCACCAACAATATCATCATTTTTAAAATAAAATAATGTTGTAGAAGGAACGGTATTCATATTTACGGGTGGATGATTCAATTGTTCGACCATTTGTTGAAAAGATTGATAATGTGCGACATCGACATTAGATGGAACAATTTTCTCATTGTTGTCATACCAATATTGTAAATATCGAATTAAACTTTCTTTATCTTTATACTCTAGTTTTCTTAATTCAAGCATGTATACACCTCTTTTTTTTACAATTAGTGTACCACTAAAAATGAAAAACAATCCATTTATACATTTAAACTAATAGATGACTCAAATTAATTAAATGTTTATTTAATACTATTTAACCTTTTCCAACTTTTTAATACTTTAAGTGCTTGATCTAACATTTTTTAGTGCGTGCGACATCATCACCTACGACATAGATAGCTTTAGATAATGTACCGCTTTGGAAATCAATTTTGTCTTGTAAGTCTAAATGTTTTACTATTCCTGCACCTTTATCTATCACAAAACCATGTGTCTCATCATTTCTCTTTTATTATTGATTCATCATCATTTTATATTATAAGATAATTCATTCATTTAATACCTGGTAGTGTATCTTTTATTAAAATTATAATGAGTGACTACTGAGTTTAAGTAGAATTTGTTATACTAAAGTTCATAATAATTAGGAAGAAGTGGTCAATGTGTTTGATTGGTTTCAATTAGCCAGTGAAAAAGAAAATAGAATGATTCAAATGCGTCGTTATATGCATCAATATCCAGAGCCTTCTTTTGAAGAAACGTGGACACATAACTACATTCTCAATCAGTTAAGTCATTTAGACTGTGAGATTGTGTCACCTGTAGGACGAAATGGTATCAAGGCAACTTTTAAAGGGAAAGAAAATGGTCCAACTATTGCATTTCGTGCAGACTTCGATGCATTACCAGTCCAAGAATTAAACGACGTTCCATATAAATCTAAAAACGATGGTTTTATGCATGCATGTGGTCACGATGGTCATACTGCTATTTTATTAGGTGTTGCTGAAATTGTTCATGAACATCGCCACTTATTAAAAGGAAATGTTGTATTTATTTTTCAATATGGTGAAGAGATTATGCCAGGTGGCTCTCAAGAAATGATTGATGATGGCTGTTTAAACGATGTTGATAAAATTTATGGTACTCATCTTTGGAGTGGTTATCCTACTGGTACAATTTATTCAAGACCAGGTGCAATCATGGCTTCTCCAGATGAATTCTCGATTACCATTAAAGGTAAAGGAGGTCATGGCGCTAAACCTCATGAAACAATTGATCCAATTGTAATTATGGCTGAGTTTATACTAAGTGCTCAAAAAATCATTTCTCGTACCATTGATCCTGTAAAAGAAGCAGTATTAACCTTTGGTATGGTACAAGCAGGTTCTTCTGATAGTGTTATTCCAGATTCAGCATTTTGTAAAGGGACCGTACGTACCTTTGATACAAAACTACAAGCTCATGTTCAAGAGAAAATGGATAAGTTATTACAAGGTCTTGCATTAGCGAATGATGTCACTTATGACATGGAGTATATTAGAGGGTATTTACCAGTTCATAATCATGAAGCAGCTTATGAAACAGTTAAACAAGCGGCAAATGAGTTACATTTACGTTTTAATAAATCAGAACTGATGATGATTGGTGAAGACTTTTCACACTATCTAAAAGTCCGACCTGGTGCATTTTTCTTAACTGGATGTGGCAATGCTGATAAAGGTATTACAGCCCCACATCACAATCCTCATTTTGATATTGATGAAACAGCATTTAAATATGCTGCAAGTGAATTTCTTAAAATCTTAGAACTTGAAAGCGTTTTTTAATTCATTGTTAAATATGTATCGTAAATCTTAGAAAATAAACGATTGAACCAGCTCATAGATAGTATTTATCTATGAGCTGGTTTATTAATATTTTTTACTAAATGAAAGCAAAGTGAACTTACGTCTTATTTTCAAATAAAAAAAGACCCCCACTAAGGGAGTCTTCTATATCAAATAATAAATTATTCGAAGATTTCAGTTACAACGCCTGATCCTACAGTACGTCCACCTTCACGGATTGAGAAACGAGTACCGTCTTCAATCGCGATAGGAGCGATTAATTCTACTGTCATTTCAACGTTGTCGCCAGGCATTACCATTTCAGTACCTTCTGGTAAGTTAACAACACCAGTTACGTCAGTAGTACGGAAATAGAATTGTGGACGATAGTTAGTGAAGAATGGAGTATGACGTCCACCTTCATCTTTTGATAAAACGTATACGTCTGCTTTGAATTTTGTGTGAGGTGTAATTGAACCTGGAGCAGCTAATACTTGACCACGTTGTACATCTTCACGAGCAACACCACGTAATAAAGCACCGATGTTGTCACCAGCTTCAGCGTAGTCTAATAATTTACGGAACATTTCTACACCAGTAACAGTTGTTTTAGAAGTTTCTTTGATACCAATAATTTCAACTTCTTCACCAACTTTGATTTGACCACGTTCAACACGGCCTGTAGCAACAGTACCACGACCAGTGATTGAGAATACGTCCTCAACTGGCATCATGAATGGTTTATCAGAGTCACGTTCTGGAGTTGGAATGTAATCATCAACTGCTTGCATTAATTCTAAGATTTTTTCTTCGTATTGAGCATCGCCTTCTAAAGCTTTTAAAGCTGAACCAGCGATTACAGGTACGTCGTCACCTGGGAAGTCGTATTCAGATAATAAGTCACGTACTTCCATTTCAACTAATTCTAATAATTCTTCATCGTCAACCATGTCAACTTTGTTTAAGAATACTACTAATGCTGGTACACCAACGTTACGTGATAAAAGAATGTGTTCACGAGTTTGTGGCATTGGACCGTCAGCAGCAGATACTACTAAGATACCACCGTCCATTTGAGCAGCACCAGTGATCATATTTTTAACATAGTCAGCGTGTCCTGGGCAGTCAACGTGAGCATAGTGACGTTTGTCAGTTTGATATTCGATGTGTGCAGTATTGATTGTAATACCACGTTCTTTTTCTTCTGGAGCGTTGTCAATCATGTCATATGATTGTGCTACAGTGTCACCATTTTTAGCTAATACAGTTGCGATAGCAGCTGTTAAAGTAGTTTTACCATGGTCAACGTGACCGATAGTACCAATATTGGCATGTTCTTTTGAGCGATCAAATTTTTCTTTTGCCATTATTAAATCTCTCCTATTCTAGTTAAAGTTATTTCAATATTATCTCTCATGATAGTTACTCACTATCATGAGACATAATGATTGTTCTAAAAAGAATTCATAGTTCTTTTATAATGCATTTTGGATAAAAAATCAATTCATAAAGATGAATGCTTAATTAATAAGCTCAAGCTGTATTTTACCTAGATTTACTAGTTAAAACAAGTTATATTATTCACCTTTATTTTTTTTGATGATTTCTTCAGCAATTGATTTTGGAACTTCTGCATAATGGTCAAAGTACATAGTGTAAGTACCGCGACCTTGAGTGTTAGAACGTAATGAAGTTGCATAACCAAACATTTCTGAAAGTGGTACATAAGCGTTAACAACTTGTGCATTACCACGTGGTTCCATACCATCAACACGTCCACGACGAGCTGTTACGTCACCCATGATATCACCCATGTATTCTTCAGGCATTTCGATTGTAACTTTCATCATTGGTTCTAAGATAACTGGATCACATTTTTTAGCAGCTTCTTTAAGTGCTAATGATGCAGCAATTTTGAAGGCCATTTCTGATGAATCGACATCATGGTATGAACCATCAAATAATTTAGCTTTAACATCAATTAATGGATAACCAGCTAATACACCGTTTTCCATAGCATCTTTAAGACCAGCTTCAACTGATGGAATGTATTCACGAGGAACTACACCACCAACGATAGCGTTTTCGAATTCGAAACCTGCGCCAGTTTCATTTGGAGTGAATTCAATATGAACATCACCATATTGTCCACGACCACCTGATTGACGAGAGAATTTACCTTGAACTTGAGCAGATTGTTTAAATGTTTCACGATATGAAACCATTGGTGCACCTACGTTACATTCAACGTTGAATTCTTTTTTCATACGGTCTACTAAGATATCTAAGTGTAACTCACCCATACCACCGATGATAACTTGTCCAGTTTCTTCGTCAGTATGTGCATGGAAAGTAGGGTCTTCTTCTTGTAATTTAACTAAAGCTTGAGTCATTTTATCTTGGTCAGCTTTAGACTTAGGTTCTACTGATAAGTGAATAACTGGTTCTGGGAATTCCATTGATTCCAAGATAATGTCATTTTTCTCACCACATAAAGTGTCACCAGTACCTGTTTCTTTAAGACCTACAGCTGCAGCGATATCTCCTGAGTAAACAGTGTCAATTTCTTGACGAGAGTTCGCATGCATTTGTAATAAACGACCTACACGTTCACGTTTATCTTTTGTTGAGTTTTTAACGTATGAACCAGATGTTAACGTACCTGAATATACACGGAAGAAAGTTAATTTACCAACATAAGGGTCAGTCATAACTTTGAAAGCTAACGCTGCGAATTCAGCATTATCGTCAGCTTTTGCAATGACTTCTTCATCAGGATTTTCAGCACGATGACCTACGATAGGTTTAACATCTAATGGTGATGGTAAGTAATCAATTACTGCATTAAGCATTAATTGAACACCTTTGTTTTTGAATGCTGTACCACAAAGTACTGGGTAGAATTCTACGTCAGTAGTTGCTTGACGGATAGCATTTTTTAATTCAGCTACTGAAATTTCTTCGTCACCAAGATATTTTTCCATTAATTCGTCGCTAGTTTCTGCAACTGCTTCGATTAAGTTAGAACGAGCTTCTTCTGCTCTTTCTTTGTGATCTTCAGGAATTTCAATTTCTTCAATTTCTGTACCTAAGTCATTTGTATATTTGAAACATTTCATTTCAACTAAGTCAATGATTGCTTCAAATTCATCTTCGGCACCAATTGGTAATTGGATAGGTGCTGCATTTGCTTGTAAGCGATCATGTAATGTACTTACTGAATACTCAAAGTTTGCACCAAGTTTATCCATTTTGTTAACGAATACAATACGAGGAACACCATAAGTAGTAGCTTGACGCCAAACTGTTTCAGTTTGAGGTTCTACACCTGATTGAGCATCAAGTACAGTAACCGCACCGTCAAGTACACGTAATGAACGTTCAACTTCTACAGTGAAGTCTACGTGTCCTGGTGTATCGATAATGTTAACACGGTGGTCTTTCCAAGAAGCTGTTGTTGCAGCTGATGTGATTGTAATACCACGATCTTGTTCTTGTTCCATCCAGTCCATTTGTGAAGCACCTTCATGTGTTTCACCAATTTTGTGGATACGACCTGTATAATAAAGAATACGTTCAGTCGTTGTAGTTTTACCAGCATCGATGTGAGCCATGATACCGATATTACGAGTGTTTTTCAAAGAAAATTCTCTAGCCATTGTTTTTCTCCTTCCAGTTATTACTGAATAAGTACTATAGAATATGGCGATGCCCTAAGCATGAACCATTTTACTTGGTAAACCAATATGACGGAACACACTCAGGGTTAAAGCTTCAATCTTACCAACGATAGTGAGCGAATGCTTTGTTCGCTTCAGCCATTTTGTGAGTGTCCTCACGTTTTTTGACTGCACCACCTGTATTGTTAGCAGCATCTAAGATTTCGTTAGCTAAACGATCTTCCATAGTTTTTTCACCACGAAGACGAGCGTAGTTTACTAACCAACGTAATCCTAAAGTTGTACGACGTTCTGGGCGCACCTCAACAGGTACTTGGTAGTTTGAACCACCTACACGACGCGCTTTTACTTCTAATACTGGCATAATGTTGTTAATAGCTTCTTCGAATACTTCTAAAGCATCACGACCACTGCGTTGTTCTACAAGGTCAAATGCAGAATAAAGAATTCTTTGTGCTGTTCCGCGTTTACCATCTAACATAATTTTGTTAATTAATTTTGTAACTAACTTAGAGTTATGAATTGGATCTGGTAATACGTCTCTTTTAGGTACTGATCCTTTACGAGGCATTATAAAGTCCTCCCTTCCTATTATAATATATTCTTAAAAATTGATAGTAAAATTTACACAATCTTAAACTTAATTTTTAGGTTTTTTAGTTCCGTATAATGAACGTCCTTGTCTACGTCCATCTACACCTGAAGTATCAAGTGCACCACGTACAATATGGTAACGCACACCAGGTAAGTCTTTTACACGTCCACCACGTACAAGTACAACACTGTGTTCTTGTAAGTTATGGCCGATACCAGGAATGTATGCGTTGATTTCAATGTTGTTTGATAAACGCACACGAGCGTATTTACGTAACGCTGAGTTAGGTTTTTTAGGTGTCATTGTACCTACACGAGTACAAACACCACGTTTTTGAGGTGAGTTTAAGTTAGTAAATTGTTTCTTTTTACTATTGAAACCTCTGTTTAACGCTGGTGAATCTGATTTTTTAGATTTACTTTGTCTAGGTTTACGTACTAATTGATTAATAGTTGGCATTGAATGTCCTCCTCTCTTCATTTTTAATTCCACACATCCAGGTGGTTCATTTTTAGGTTAAATAAAATTTAGTAAGTGTAAAAACTTACTAATTCTCATTCAATAACGCAACAATTGTCGCATTAACATTAATACCTACTGCTTTTCCTAAAGCCGATTTGCTTTCGAAATAAGTAATCGGTATGCTTTTATGATTGATTTGGCTAAATACTTGAGCTAATAAGTATATCTCAACATCTTTAGCAATAATCAATGATGCAACTTGATCTTTTTTCAACGCTTTTAACGTTTGTTTAAGACCAACTACAAAATGTTGTTTGTTAAAGCGTGCAACTTTTTCATTAGACATTAAATATCCTCCAAAGTTCTGCTTGCATCAACCTTTACAATAATAACACTTTATATAATAATTAGTCAACATTTTTTATCATTTTCTGTAAATATTAAAAGAAAAGAACTTGGAACAAATTAAAGTTCCAAGTTACTTTCACATTAATTACTCAGTCACTTCTGCTTCGTCAGCTTCAGCAACTGGAGTACCCACTTTATCGTATTTAACGTCACTATAACGTCTCATACCTGTACCAGCTGGGATAAGTTTACCGATAATAACATTCTCTTTAAGTCCAAGTAAGTCATCGCGTTTACCTTTAATAGCAGCATCAGTAAGTACACGAGTAGTTTCTTGGAATGAAGCCGCAGATAAGAAGCTTTCTGTTTCAAGAGATGCTTTAGTAATACCAAGTAATACTGGTTTTGCAGTAGCTGGGCGTTTACGTTCTTTAAACGCTTCTCTATTTGCATCAGTAAAGTTATGAATATCTACTAATGAACCTGGTAGAAGTTTAGTGTCACCAGCTTCAATAATTCTTACTTTACGTAACATTTGTCTAACCATTACTTCAACGTGTTTATCATCAATTTCTACACCTTGCATACGATAAACTTTTTGTACTTCTTTAAGTAAGTAGCTTTCAGTCGCGTTTAAACCAGCAACAGCTAAGAAGTTCTTAGGTTCAATAGAACCTTCAGTTAATACTTCTCCACGTTCTACTGATTGGCCAATTTCTACTTTAATTCTTGAAGTACCTGAAGCAAGATAAGATCGTGTTTCATTAGCGCCTTTAATTACAATTTCTTGTTGGCGATCTTTTGCTAATTTAATATCTTCAACGACACCTTCGATTTCAGTAATTACCGCTTGACCTTTAGGGTTACGTGCTTCAAAGATCTCTTGGATACGAGGAAGACCTTGAGTGATATCGCTTCCTGCTACCCCACCTGTATGGAAGGTACGCATTGTAAGTTGGGTACCAGGCTCACCAATTGATTGAGCGGCAATAGTACCAACTGCTTCACCTACTTCAACTTTTTCACCTGTAGCAAGGTTTTTACCGTAACATTTTTCACATACACCATGACGAGTATTACATGTAAATGCTGAACGGATATACATTTTTTCAATACCTGCATCTGTAATTTTCTTAGCAATTTCAGGTGTGATTAATTCATCAGGACGAATAATGATTTCATCCGTTTCAGGATGACGAATTGTTTCTTTAGAATAACGGCCTTCAATACGTTCGATAAATGGTTCAATCATTTCTGTACCTTCTTTAATATCAGAAACTAATAAACCACGGTCCGTACCACAATCTTCTTCACGAACGATAACATCTTGTGCAACATCAACAAGACGACGAGTAAGATAACCTGAATCGGCTGTTTTAAGTGCTGTATCGGCAAGACCTTTACGCGCACCATGAGTTGAGATGAAGTATTCTAATACTGTTAAACCTTCACGAAATGATGAAGTAATTGGTAACTCAATAATTTTACCTGATGGCGCAGCCATTAATCCACGCATACCAGCTAATTGTGTGAAGTTAGATGCGTTACCACGGGCACCTGAGTCACTCATCATAAAGATTGGGTTTGTTTTTTCAAGTGATTGCATTAATTCGCCTTGAATTTGATCTTTAGCATCTGTCCAAATTTCAACAACTGCATTGTAACGTTCATCTTCAGTGATTAAACCACGATTAAATTGTTTAGATACACGTTCTACTAATTTTTCGTGTTCATCTAAAATTTGTTGTTTATCTGGAAGTACTACGATATCAGATACACCAACTGTAATACCAGCTTTAGATGAGAACTTGAATCCTAAGTCTTTCATGCGGTCAAGCATCATTGATGTATCTGTGATGCTAAATCTATTAAATACTTCAGCAATAATATTACCTAAGAATTTTTTGTTGAAAGGTGCAGTAAGTTCTTGCTCTTCGAAGTAAGCTTTAAGACCACCTTCACCTAATTGTGTTGGATCAACAAAATATTTATCAGGTGTTTTATCTTCTAAGTTTTCTTGAGTAGGCTCATTAATATATGCAAATGAATCTGGAATGATTTCATTAAAGATCACTTTACCTACAGAAGTAGCTAAAATTTTATTATTTTGTTCTTCTGTAAATGTAGGGTTATTAAGTGAACGCGCATGTAAACCTATACGAGTGTGTAGATGAACATAACCATTTGCATATGCTTTAAGTACTTCATTTGTATCATTAAAGATTATACCAGTATTTACAGCATCTTTACGTTCTAAAGTTAAGTAATAGTTACCTAATACCATATCTTGTGATGGTGTAACAACTGGTTTACCATCTTTAGGGTTCAAGATATTTTGTGCCGCTAACATTAACATACGTGCTTCAGCTTGTGCTTCTTTAGATAATGGTACGTGTACCGCCATTTGGTCACCATCAAAGTCAGCGTTATAAGCTGTTGTTACAAGTGGATGTAAACGGATTGCACGCCCTTCTACTAAAGTAGGTTCGAAAGCTTGAATACCTAATCTGTGAAGCGTTGGCGCACGGTTAAGTAATACTGGGTGTTCTTTAATGACATCTTCTAATACATCCCATACTTCATCATCCATGCGTTCAATTTTACTTTTCGCATTTTTAATGTTTGTTGCGATTTCACGTTGAACTAATTCTTTCATGACGAAAGGTTTAAATAATTCAAGTGCCATTTCTTTTGGAAGACCACATTGATACATTTTTAAGTTTGGTCCTACCGCGATAACTGAACGACCTGAGTAGTCAACACGTTTACCAAGTAAGTTTTGACGGAAACGACCTTGTTTACCTTTTAACATATGTGATAAAGATTTCAATGGTCTATTACCTGGACCAGTTACTGGACGACCACGACGACCATTATCGATTAGTGCATCTACTGCTTCTTGTAACATACGTTTTTCGTTTTGAACGATGATACCAGGAGCACCAAGATCTAATAAACGTTTCAAACGATTATTACGGTTAATAACACGACGATATAAATCATTTAAATCACTTGTTGCAAAACGTCCACCATCTAATTGAACCATAGGACGAATTTCTGGTGGAATAATTGGTAGTACATCTAAAATCATCCATGAAGGATTATTTCCAGAATTTCTAAATGATTCCACAACTTCTAAACGTTTAATTGCACGTGTTAATCTTTGTCCAGTTGCTGATTCTAATTCATCACGTAATGCTTTTAATTCTTCATCTAAGTCAATTTCTTCTAATAGGTCTTTAATACCTTCTGCACCCATTTTTGCTACAAATTGACCTGGGTATTTATCATAATATTCTCTGAATTCAGCTTCAGATAATAATGATTTTTTCTCTAATCCAGTTGGACCTGGATCTACAACCACATAAGAAGCAAAATAAATAACTTCTTCTAATGATCTTGGAGACATATCTAATAAAAGACCCATACGACTTGGGATACCTTTAAAGTACCAAATGTGAGAAACAGGTGCTGCTAATTCAATATGACCCATTCTTTCACGACGAACTTTAGATTTTGTGACTTCTACACCACAACGGTCACAAACCATGCCTTTGTAGCGTACACGTTTGTACTTACCACAACTACACTCCCAGTCTTTTGTAGGTCCAAAAATTCTTTCACAGAAAAGACCATCTTTCTCAGGTTTCAAAGTACGATAGTTAATTGTTTCTGGTTTTTTCACTTCACCATATGACCAAGAACGGATTTTTTCAGGTGAGGCTAAACCGATTTTCATATAATGGAAATTATTTACATCAATCAAGGAGCCTACCTCCTTCAATTTAGATTAGCTGTGCTATTTGATTGATTTACATTTACTGAAACTGACATCACATACATAAGATGCACATCAGTGCGCAATCTAAATCTTGATGAGATTAAAATTACGCAACTCATGTTTATTCATCTTAAATTTATAATTTTATTATTCGTTAGTTTCTTTTTGAGTTTCTGGAACATCTTTTTGTTGTAAATCTACTTTGCGCTCAGTTGCATCTTCATCATCAACATCGGCCATTTCGATTTCATTATCATGTTCATCCATAACTTTTACATCTAAACCTAAACTTTGTAATTCTTTCATCAATACTCGGAATGATTCAGGAACACTTGGTCTTGAAATGTTTTCACCTTTAACGATAGATTCGTATGTTTTAACACGACCTACAGTATCGTCAGATTTATAAGTTAAGATTTCTTGTAATGTGTATGCTGCACCATAAGCTTCAAGTGCCCATACCTCCATCTCACCGAAACGTTGTCCACCGAATTGTGCTTTACCACCAAGTGGTTGTTGTGTAACAAGTGAGTAAGGTCCAGTTGAACGCGCATGCAATTTATCGTCAACCATGTGAGCAAGTTTAAGCATATACATTACTCCAACAGAAATACGATTATCGAATGGTTCACCAGTACGTCCATCATATAATACTGTTTTACCATCACGTGCCATACCAGCCTCTTCGATTGTAGACCATACATCATCGTCGTTTGCACCATCGAATACTGGAGAAGCAACATGAATACCTAAGTTTTTAGCAGCCATACCTAAATGTAACTCTAAAACTTGTCCAATGTTCATACGTGATGGTACACCTAGTGGGTTTAACATGATATCGATTGGACGTCCATCTGGTAAGTAAGGCATATCTTCTTCAGGAACAATCTTAGAGATAACCCCTTTGTTACCATGACGACCACACATTTTGTCCCCAACATGGATTTTACGTTTTTGAACGATATATACACGAACAAGTTGGTTCACACCTGGTGATAAAGTATCATCGCCTTCTTCACGATTAAATACTTTAACGTCTAGAACGATACCACCTGCACCATGTGGCACACGTAATGAAGTATCGCGAACTTCTCTTGCTTTTTCACCAAAGATGGCGTGTAATAATCGTTCTTCTGCAGTTAATTCTGTGACACCTTTTGGCGTTACTTTACCAACTAAGATATCTCCATCTTTAACTTCTGCACCGACGTATATAATACCACGATCGTCTAAGTTTTTAAGTGCATTTTCAGAAACGTTAGGAATATCACGTGTAATTTCTTCAGGTCCTAATTTAGTATCACGTGCTTCAGATTCGTATTCTTCAATATGAATTGAAGTATATACATCGTCTTTAACTAATCGTTCACTCATGATAACGGCATCCTCATAGTTATATCCGTCCCAAGTCATGAAACCTACAACGACGTTACGACCTAATGCCATTTCTCCTAATTCCATTGAAGGACCATCAGCTAAAATTTCATTGTATTCTACAACGTCACCTACAGAAACGATTGGACGTTGGTTATAACAAGTACCAGAGTTTGAACGTTTAAATTTAGCTAATGGGTAACGGTCTAATTCGCCTTCATGTTCAGTTCCATTTTCCTCAACTAAACGACGAACTAGGATTTCATTAGACTCAACATGTTCAACACGACCTCTATGTTTTGCAGTAATTGCTGCACCAGAGTCACGAGCTGCCACATGTTCCATACCTGTACCCACAAATGGAGCTTCAGGATTCATCAATGGTACTGCTTGACGTTGCATGTTCGCACCCATTAACGCACGGTTAGAGTCATCGTTTTCAAGGAATGGGATACAAGCTGTCGCTGCTGATACTACTTGTTTAGGTGATACATCCATGTAGTCCATTTTTTCTTTTGCCATAACAGTATTGTTACCACGGAAACGACATACCACTTCATCATCTAGGAAACGACCATTTTCATCTAAACGAGAATTGGCTTGTGCAACTACATAGCTATCTTCTTCATCAGCAGTTAAATAATCAATTTGATCAGTAATTGAATTTGTATCAATATCTACTTTACGATATGGTGTTTCGATAAAACCAAATTCATTTACACGTGCATAACTAGATAATGAGTTAATTAAACCAATGTTTGGTCCCTCTGGTGTCTCAATTGGACACATACGACCATAGTGAGAATAGTGTACGTCACGAACTTCCATTTGTGCACGTTCACGTGTTAAACCACCAGGTCCTAAAGCAGAAAGACGACGTTTATGTGTTAACTCTGCTAATGGGTTAGCTTGGTCCATGAATTGAGACAATTGAGAACTACCAAAGAATTCTTTAATTGAAGCAATTACAGGTCTAATATTAATTAATTGTTGTGGTGTAATTGAATCAGTATCTTGAATAGACATTCTTTCGCGAACGACACGTTCCATTCTAGATAAACCAATTCGGAATTGGTTTTGTAACAGTTCACCTACTGAACGTAAACGACGATTACCTAAATGGTCAATATCATCTGTATAACCAATACCATTCAATAAGTTAAAGAAATAACTCATTGAGGCAATAATATCTGCTGGTGTAATACATTTCACTTCTGAATCAGGTAATGCATTACCAATCACTGTTGTAGTGCGTTCTTCTTCATCATTTGGAACATACACTTTAATTGATTGAATTTCTACAGGTTCATCAATAACGCTACCTTCTAACTCGAACACTTCACTGTTTGCATTTGACTCTAAAACATTCATAATTTCGTCTAATTTACGACGATCTAAAACTGTTCCTTCTTCAGCAACAATTTCACCTGTTTCGCTGTCAACGATTGGTTCAGCTAATTTTTGGTTAAATAAACGATGTTTTAGGTGTAACTTTTTATTTGTTTTATAGCGACCAACACTTGCTAAATCATAGCGTTTAGGGTCGAAGAAACGTGAATATAATAAGCTTTTTGCGTTTTCAACTGTTGGTGGTTCACCAGGACGTAAACGTTCATAGATTTCTAATAAAGCTTGTTCAGTATTTTCAGTACTATCTTTTTCAAGCGTATTACGTAAGTATTCACTATCTCCTAATAAATCGATAATTTCTTGATCACTAGAGAATCCTAAAGCACGTAATAATACTGTTAAAGGTAATTTACGTGTTCTATCAATTCGAACGTAAACGATGTCTTTAGCATCTGTTTCATATTCTAACCACGCGCCACGGTTTGGAATAATCGTTGCGTCGTAATTTTCACGTCCATTTTTATCTATTTTTTCATTAAAATATACTGATGGTGAACGTACTAATTGTGAAACGATAACACGTTCTGCACCATTAATTACGAACGTACCAGTATCCGTCATCAATGGGAAGTCACCCATGAAAACTTCTTGTTCTTTAACTTCACCAGTTTCTTTGATAATGAGACGTACTTTAACACGAAGAGGTGCAGCATAAGTAGCGTCACGGTTTTTTGATTCTTCTAAATCATATTTTGGTTCACCTAATCTATAATCCACAAATTCTAAAGATAGGTTTCCAGTGAAATCTTCAATTGGTGAAATATCACGGAACATTTCTAATAAACCTTCTTTTAAGAACCAGTCATAAGATTTAGTTTGAATTTCTATTAAGTTAGGTAATTCTAATACTTCTGAAATTCTCGCATAATTTCTACGTTTACGATGTCTTCCATATTGGACAACTTGACCTGCCAAACAGATTCACCCCTCAAATATTGTGTTGAACTTATACACAAAATTTCACATAACAAGACAAAAAGAAAACGGCAACACAATTGATGACACCATTTTCGATTCTTCTCTTATTCTTGTTTATCGTGCTCAATTTGCGTAAAAGTACACACTTGTTGAACATAAATTTTTACATTTTATAACTATATCAGAATACCATTTTGAAATCAACCTTTTTGGCTCTTCAATATATAGTACCCTTTACTTTTGTTCACAGTTTCTACATTATTAAATATTTCTTCCATTTTCTTTTTAGCAGAAGGCATACCTTGCTTTTTCTGAATGACAACATAGAGTTCACCTTGATTTTTTAGCTTTTGATATGCTTCTTCAAAGATTCGATGAACAACATTTTTCCCAGCTCTAATTGGTGGATTTGTTAATACAAAGTCAAAGTATTCATTCTCAACTTGTGACAGACCATCACTTTCTGTAATGATGACATTATCAATTTGATTTTGCTTTTTGTTCTTTTCAGCTAAATGTAAAGCTCGATGATTCACATCCACCATAGTCATTTGATGGTGTGGTGACACTTTAGCAATCATTAAACCAATAGGACCATAACCACAGCCAACATCAATGATACGTTTACTTGGACCTGGTGGATGTTCATTTAAAAACGTTCGTACTAATAAATCAGACCCAAAATCTACTTTTCCTTTTGAAAAAACGCCCGCATCTGTCGTTAGTTTTAACTGAGATTTATGATAAAAGTATTGAATTGTTTTTTCATCACTTTGTACTTCAGGATTTTCATCATAGTAGTGACTCATGATTTCACCTCTTTATTTGTTCATCTATTTGATTAGAAAATGAATTAAAACCCCGTTATCAACAATAACGGGGTTTTAATTTCTCAAAGAATGCAAGTAATCATTAACGCTTTCACTCTAAAGTGACTAAGTTAAAATGATTTACTTATATATTAAGTTAAGATACTAGAATTATTTTAATTCTACAGTAGCTCCAACTTCTTCTAATTGTTCTTTAAGTTTTTCAGCATCTTCTTTAGCAACAGCTTCTTTGATTACTTTAGGAGCGTTGTCTACTAATTCTTTAGCGTCTTTTAAGCCTAAGCCAGTTGCTTCTTTAACTGCTTTAACAACTTTGATTTTTGAAGATCCAGCTGAAGTTAATTCAACGTCAAATTCAGTTTTTTCTGCGCCAGCGTCTCCGCCACCAGCTGCACCAGCTGCTGCTACAGGAGCTGCTGCTGTTACACCAAATTCTTCTTCAATTGCTTTTACTAAATCGTTTAATTCTAATACTGACATTTCTTTAATTGCTTCAATGATTTGTTCTTGATTAGCCATTTTATTATTCCTCCATTTATTTTAAAATTTTATGCGCAATTATTCAGCGCTTTCTTCTTTTTGTTCTCCAACAGCTTTAACCGCATAAGCGAAGTTGCGTACTGGAGCTTGTAATACTGATAAAAGCATAGATACAAGACCATCGTGTGAAGGTAATGAACCAACAGTTTTAACTTCTTCTGCTGAGATAACGTTACCTTCCATAACGCCTGTTTTAATTTCTAAAGCTTCATGTTCTTTAGCAAATCCTGAGATCACTTTCGCTGGAGCAACTACATCATCAGTAGTTGTAGCGATAGCTGTAGGACCAGTTAAGAATTCATCTAAGCCTTCGATACCTGCTTTTTCAGCTGCACGACGAACTAATGTGTTTTTGTATACTTTATACTCAACACCAGCTTCACGTAATTGAGCACGTAAATCAGTTACTTCCGCAACCGTTAAACCACGGTAGTCCACAATAACAGTTGAAACTGAATTTTTAAGTTGTTCAGCGATAACGTCAACTTGTTGTTTTTTAGCTTCAATAATAGCAGACATTCAGACACCTCCATTTTTATTTTTGGTGCTTTTTTAATAAAAAAAGCACTTTCTACCCACGGCAAAAAGTGCTTGAAAGATCATTATAATAATCATCACGTTCAAGTCAATTTTAGCCTCGGTAGGATATTGTTTTAAGTTAAAAATTAACTCCTACTGTCTTAGGTAAAATAATCACAATAAATAATATAACTTGTTTATTGTGATATGTCAATTGTTTTTTTTAAAAAAGACTGGAAGAAAATGTATCTTATCTTTTTCAAAATAAGCAATTATTATCTACCAGTCTATAATCTATTAATATATTTAAAATTAAAGTTTAAATGCTGAAGTATCTACTTTAACTCCAGGACCCATTGTTGTAGTTACAGCAACAGATTTGAAGTAAGTACCTTTAGCAGATGCTGGTTTAGCTTTAGCTAAAACATCTTGTAAAGCATTAAAGTTTTCAACTAATTTTTCTTCGTCGAAAGATACTTTACCAATCGTAGCATGTACGATACCTGCTTTTTCAGCACGATATTCAACTTTACCAGCTTTAATTTCTTCTACAGCTTTTTTAACGTCCATAGTTACTGTACCAGTTTTAGGGTTTGGCATTAAACCTTTAGGTCCTAATACACGACCTAATTTACCAACTTCACCCATCATGTCAGGTGTTGCTACTACTACGTCAAAGTCGAACCAACCTTGTTGGATTTTTTGAGCATATTCAGATTCACCTACGTAATCTGCGCCTGCTTCTTCTGCTTCTGTAATTTTATCACCTTTAGCGAAAACTAATACACGTTGTGATTTACCAGTACCGTTTGGTAGCACTACTGCACCACGGATTTGTTGGTCATTTTTACGTGTATCAATACCTAAACGGAATGCTACTTCAACTGATGCATCAAAGTTAGCGATACTAGTTTCTTTAGCTAATTTAATTGCTTCTTCAACACTATAGTATTTAGTACGGTCAACTTTATTAGCTGCTTCTTGATACTTTTTACCTTTTTTAGCCATTTATTGTTCCTCCTTTAGTGGTTTTAGCGGAATTTCCTCCCACGCTTACTTGTGTGATTTACACAAGTTAAGAGCAGATAACAGATGATGTCAATAATAAATATTAATTTACTAAAGACTAATCATAGACAATATATGTTGTCGTTTCTGTTACCTGCTATCGTCTATCAGTTTATTTCAAATTCAAACTAATTTTCATTTAATAATTATTGTACAGTGATACCCATACTACGTGCAGTACCTTCGATAATACGCATAGCTGCTTCTTCGTCTGCAGCGTTTAAGTCTTGCATTTTTGTTTGAGCAATTTCACGTACTTGATCTTTAGTTACTGTAGCAACTTTAGTTTTGTTTGGTTCACCAGAACCTTTTTCAACGCCAGCTGCTTTTTTAAGTAGTACTGGAGCCGGTGGAGTTTTAGTAATGAATGTAAATGAACGATCTTCATATACACTGATTTCTACCGGAATGATTAAACCTGCTTGTTCTTGTGTACGTGCATTGAATTCTTTACAGAATCCCATGATGTTCACACCTGCTTGACCTAATGCTGGACCAACTGGTGGTGCTGGGTTCGCTTTACCTGCAGGAATTTGTAATTTAACTACTTTTTCTACTTTTTTAGCCACGATGTGCACCTCCTTGATATCGTGATGTGGTCACAGGGCTCAGTTTTGCCCTCCCACTCATAAACATTTCGTGACGAAATGAGCGTTCTAAAAACGCGACCACATTATTTTAACATTAAACTTAATTGAAAATCAATAGTAAAATTTCATCTTTTTAAGCAAATCATACTTTATAATTTAAAATGATTATAATTTTTCTATTTGATCGAATTCTACTTCGACTGGTGTTTCTCTACCAAACATATCGACTAATACAGTTAATTTAAATTTATCTGCTTCGATTTCTTGAACTTCACCAACTTGATTTGCAAATGGTCCTGATTTGATGCGGACTTGTTCACCTACATCTAATTCTACATCAATTGTTTTTTCTTTAAGTCCCATTTGTTTTAAGATAAATCTCATTTCTTCAGGAAGTAATGGATTAGGTTTTGAACCTGCACCTGCTGAACCAACAAATCCTGTGACACCTGGTGTATTACGTACAACATACCATGATTCATCTGTCATAATAAGTTCTACTAAAACATACCCAGGAAATGTCTTTTTAACTTGTTTTTTTGCTTTCCCATCTTTAACTTGTGTTTCTTCCTCTTCAGGTATGACAACTCTAAAAATTTGCTCTGTCATATTCATTGATTCTACTCTTTTTTCTAAATTCTTTTTAACTTTATTTTCATATCCAGAATACGTATGCACTGCGTACCAACGCTTAGTCCCAACTTCTTCAGACATGTTGTCACTCCTTACTCTTATCTAAATAATTCAATTAAATTACCAATACCTACGTCTAATACCCAGAAAAAGACCATAAAGAAAATTACTGTAGCTACTACAATGACAGTATATTTAAAAAGTTCTTCTTTCGTAGGCCAACTTGTTTTTTCCATTTCGCTTTTAACGCCTTGGAAGAAACTTTCTTTATTCTTACTTGCGTCTTTATCTTTAGCCATAACCTTACCTCCATGCTCTTCAAAGTATATACTTATAAACTCATTACTTTGATTCTTTATGCATCGTGTGTTCATTACATCTGGAACAATATTTCTTCAGTTGTAATCTCTTAGCTGATGTTTCTTTTTTAGGTACATTATAATTTCTGCTACCACACATTTCACAAACTAAAGGTACTTTTCTCACATCAATTCACCTTTGCTCATATTAATACCAGTATACTATACATAAACTTATAATAAACTGTCAAACTCGTACTAAAATACTTAACATTTGTATTTTAATAAATATTGTTTCATTTTTATTTTACAACGTTGAATACTATTGTAAACTACTTTATCTTTTACATTTAGTCTTTTCGCTATTTCTGATGGGGAATAATCAAGTAGAAGTAAATTTGCAACTTCTCTTTCAAACATACTTAACTTCTTAAAACTATCTATCAAGTCTTCTTTACTTAATCTAGTTAAATATAGTTCTTCCGTCCTTTTTATCATTTGATTCAAACGATATTCTACTACACATTCATTGATTAACAATTGTTGACGTTGATTAAACGCATAACGTTTTCTCCAAAAATCTTTTTTTACAGAATAAACTAAACGATTTAAATAATGTTCGAATGGAACATTCGTATTAAAATTAAATGTGTGTAAAGCTAAATATATCTTTAACGAGGTATCTTGAATTAAATCTTCCAGTTCTTGATGATCTATACCTAGCATTCTAAACTTCATCATAAGTTTAGGACGTATCACATTCATTATATTTGCGAATAACTGTTCTTTCTCCAATGTATTTTGGCTATATTGAAAAGCTTTAAATATATCTTCTAGTTGTCGAAAATGATAAGTCATATACAAAACCTTTCTTTATAAGTTAGGCACATTGTATAAGACGCATCTTTTAAATATCAAGACTGTATTATTTATGTTTTTTACCATATCCTCGTCGTATTTTTTCAAATTCTGCAAGTACATCTTTTGATAACGAAATTCGAGTTCTTGGTTTACGTTCATTAAAATCATCTACTGATTTACTAACCGTCATTGCATTCTCTTTTAAATCTCGCCACATTTCTCTAGATGAAACACGATATGCACCTGCTCCAAAAATAGCATGTTGCTCGCTCATATCGCTAGTCACTACTGTAATATGTGTCGTATGTTTATTGTATAAATTATATACATAACGCTCAATATAGCTATCTGCAGTTTCTTTTTCTTTCGTAAAAACTGTTTTAACACCATGATACATGTATTCTCTTTCTATACCAGATTGTTCATATGCATCAAATACACATACAATCTCATCAGCGACAACTGCATTGTAATTGGCAATCACATCTAAGAGTTGTTCACGTGCTTCCTCTAAACTTTCTCTTGCTACTTTACTCAATTCCCTTGATTGACCAATCATATTGTAACCATCAATAATTAGATATCTATCTTTCATTGGGTGTCTCCAATTTGATGTCGTTTTCGATAGACTTCATACATCATTAAACTAGCAGCTACAGAAGCATTTAAGCTATTAACATGGCCTACCATAGGAATTTTAATATAGAAATCACATTTATCTTTAACCAATCTACTCATACCTTGCCCTTCACTACCAATTACGATAGCCAATGGCATATCAGCAGCCATATTGCGATAATCTGTAGCATTATCCGCTTCAGCTCCTGCTACCCAATATCCATTATCTTTCAGCTCATCAATTGTTTTTGATAAATTTGTAACACGCATCACTGGGACATGTTGAATCGCACCTGTTGACGCTTTTGCGACAGTTTGTGTGAGCGCAACAGAACGTCTCTTAGGGATAATAACTCCATCTACTCCACTTGCATCTGCCGTTCTAATGATCGAACCAAGATTATGTGGGTCTTCTAAACCATCTAAAATAATTATTGTAGAAAGGCCTTCTTTTTCTTTTTGAGATTGAATAAACTGATCAAAATCTGCATATTCGTATGGTGCAATCAGTGCAGCTACACCTTGATGAGGTGCATTTGCTAAATTATCTAATTTGGATTTTGGAACAGTTTGTATAATCAATTTCTGTGCTTTAGCATTTTTTAAAATATCATTAATTTGCTGCTTTCTTATTCCTTCTTGTATCCAAATTTTATTTATTGTATGACCAGACACAATTGCTTCTTTAACAGCGTGTCTACCGACAATAACGATATCTTCCACTATGTTCACTACCTTTCATCAACAATTTGTACAATCGTATCAAGTAACGCATCTAATCGTTCATTTTGATGATCTAAATAAAGAAATCCTATAACAGCTTCTAAACCTGAACTTTTACGATACGTTTGTACATCTGTATTTTTAGCTTTCGTATAACTTTTAGCGTTACGGCCTCTTCTAACAATATCTAGTTCTTCTTCAGTAAACCATTCTTTTGTTATTAATACCTCGAGCGTTTGTGCTTGGCTTTTTGCAGACACATATTGTTTCGATACTTGGTGTAAGCGATTCGGTTTACTCTGTAATTTAAGCACAATGTATTCACGTACATGCTGGTCTAATACAGCATCTCCCATATAAGCTAACGTTAATGGGTTTAATAGCTTTGCATCCATATTAACCCCTTCTAAATCTTACACCTTGAGGCGTATCTTCAAGAATAATATTTTGTTCTTTTAGCATATCTCTAATTTCGTCAGCTCGAGCAAAATCTTTATTTTTACGTGCTTCATTACGTTCTTCGATAAGTTTTTCTATGTCTTCATCAAGTAATACATCATTTTCTTTTCCTTCTAATGGCACACCTAATACGTCACTAAAAATGTGATATACTTCTTTAAAGCGCTGAATCACTTTAGTAGATGTTGTATTTTCTAATACATATTTATTAGCTAATTTCGATAAATCATACCATGCAGTTACAGCATTTGCTGTATTAAAATCATCATCCATTACAGCTTCAAATTGTTTTAAAATATCATTAATTTGATCAATATAGTCTGTTTGTGTTTCTAAATCAGTTGTGATTGCTTCTCTTTCTTTAATTAATTGATAACTATTACGTATACGCTCTAATCCACTTTTAGCAGCATTCACTAATTCAACGTTATAGTTGATTGGACTTCTATAATGAACACTGATCATGAAGAAACGTAATACATCTGGATCAATTTCTTTAATAATATCGTGTACTAAAATAAAGTTACCTAATGATTTACTCATTTTTTCATTATCTATATTAATGAAACCATTATGCATCCAATAATTAGCAAAAGGCGCGTGATTGTGTGCTTCAGATTGCGCTATTTCATTTTCATGATGTGGAAATTGTAAATCTGATCCTCCTGCATGGATATCAATTGTTTTTCCCAATTCATGATAAGCCATTACAGAGCATTCAATATGCCATCCTGGACGTCCTTGTCCAAATGGGCTCTCCCAACTAATTTCTCCAGGTTTTGCCTTTTTCCATAGCGTAAAGTCCAATGCATCCTCTTTTTGTTCACCTGCTTCTATACGAGCGCCAACTTTTAAATCATCAATAGACTGATGACTTAATTTACCATATCCATCAAATTTACGGGTTCTAAAATACACATCTCCATTACTTTCATATGCATAACCTTCATCTACAAGTTGTTTAATGAAGTCAATGATTTCATCCATATGATTCATTACTCGCGGATTAGATGTCGCTCTTTTAACATTAAGTGCCCCTACATCTTCATAGAATGCCTTGATATATCGATCAGCAATTTCTGGCACACTTTCATTTAATTCTTTAGACCGATTAATGAGTTTATCATCTACATCAGTAAAATTAGATACGTAATCAACCGTATAGCCTTTATATTCAAAATATCGACGTACCACGTCATAATTAATTGCTGGACGGGCATTACCAATATGAATGTAATTATACACTGTAGGTCCACATACATACATTTTTACCTTACCAGGCTCAATAGGCTTAAACACCTCTTTTTGACGTGTTAAAGTATTATATAATGTAATCATCTTTAATCTCTCCATTCTTAGCTTTTTCCAATTGTCGTTCTAGTTGCTTAATTTGTTCAAATAAAGGATCAGGCAAATTACGATGATCAAATGTTTTCCCAATTCGTTTTCCTTCTTGTTTAACAATATGACCTGGAATGCCTACAACTGTTGTATAACTTGGCACAGATTGTAAGACTACTGAATTCGCACCAATATTAACATTAGAATTAATTTGGATATTTCCTAAAACTTTTGATCCTGCTGCAATTAAAACATTATCTCCAATATCTGGATGACGCTTTCCTTTTTGTTTACCTGTACCACCAAGTGTCACGCCTTGATAAATAGTTACGTTATCTCCAATCGTACATGTTTCACCAATGACTACACCCATACCATGATCAATAAATAGACGTTTTCCGATTTTTGCTCCAGGATGAATTTCAATTCCTGTAAAAAAGCGAGATACTTGTGAAATCATTCTCGCCAAAACGTAGTGTTTTTTATTATATAATTTATGTGCAATTAAGTGACTCCATACCGCATGCAAGCCTGCATAAGTTGTGATTACTTCAAATGTTGTACGTGCTGCAGGGTCTTGTTCAAATACCATTTTTACATCATCTTTCATTCTTTTTATCAAGACGCTCGCCTCCCCATTTTCTATATATTATGAATATCTTACAGTCCATGTATAATAATTCAAATATTTAAAAAAAGCGCCCCTAACATTAACTGCTAGAGGCGCTATTGCACGGTTCCACTCTTCATTTTAGATAAAGTAAGTTGATGAACATACTAGTCTACCTTATCATACTCATTTCTATATTTAATTGAACATTCAAAGGTGCATTCGATATAGATAATGATATGCTCACAGCAACCGCATACTCTCTAACAACATTATCGTATATTTACTAATCCTTTAACTAACATATGTTTAATTTTATCATAAGAAGTTTTTTATAAAATTTCAAGTTTAAACATGTGTGTCTGACTTATTATATTAACATTGTTTTAAACATATTTTTTTAAACGAGATAGTACTTTTTCTTTTCCTAATACTTCAATTGTATTCGGTAATTCAGGACCATGCATTTGACCAGTCACTGCTACACGAATAGGCATAAATAATTGTTTACCTTTAATACCCGTTTCTTTTTGTACTTCTTTAATCGTTTTTTTAATTTCAGCAGCTTCAAATGGTTCAAGCGCTTCTAATTTACCATATAAATGAGACATTAATTCAGGAACTTGTTCGCCATTTAATACCTCTTGTTCTTCTTCACCTAATTCAGGCATATCATGGAAGAACATTTCTGATAACGGAACAATTTCTCCTGCATAACTCATTTCTTTTTGATAAAGACCAATTAATTTGCGTCCCCATTCTCTATCTTCTTCACTTGGATTTTCAGGAATTAAATTTGCTTTGATCAAGTGTGGTAAAGCAAGCTCAAATACTGTTTCTGTATCTTTTGTTTTCATATATTGGTTGTTAACCCAAGCTAATTTTTGTCTATCAAACATTGCTGGAGATTTAGAAAGACGTTGTTCATCAAAAATCTTAATGAATTCTTCTTTAGAAAAGATCTCATCTTCACCTTCAGGAGACCAACCTAGTAAAGCAATAAAATTGAATAACGCTTCAGGTAAATAACCTAAATCACGATATTGCTCGATAAATTGTAAAATTTGGCCATCTCGTTTACTTAATTTTTTACGTTGTTCATTTACAATTAATGACATATGCGCAAAACGTGGTGATTCCCAACCAAATGCTTCATAAATCATTAATTGCTTAGGTGTATTTGATACATGATCATCTCCACGAATAACATCAGAAATTTCCATATAGTGATCATCTACTGCTACCGCGAAATTATACGTAGGGACGCCATCTTTTTTCACGATAACCCAATCTCCAATATTATTAGAGTCAAAAGAAATTTCTCCTTTAACCATATCATCAAATGTATATGTTTTATCTTTTGGAACACGGAAACGAATAGCGGGTTTGCGTCCTTCAGCTTCAAATTGTTGACGTTGTTCTTCAGTTAGATGTGCATGTTTACCGCCATATCGTGGCATTTCTCCACGAGCAATTTGAGCTTCACGTTCTTCTTCTAATTCTTCTTCAGTCATGTAACATTTGTATGCTTTATCTTCATCTAATAATTGTTGAATAAGTGGATTATAGATGTCTGCACGTTCAGACTGACGATAAGGACCATGACCTTTGTCTTTATCGATAGATTCATCCCAATCTAAGCCTAACCATTTTAAGTTATCAAATTGTGAAGATTCTCCATCTTCAAGATTTCTTTTACTATCTGTATCTTCAATACGTACTACAAAATCTCCATCATAATGTTTAGCAAATAAATAATTAAATAATGCAGTTCTTGCATTTCCGATGTGTAAATATCCAGTTGGACTTGGCGCATATCTTACTCTTACGCGTTCACTCATTCGTTTCACTCCTAATTTTGTTATTCATTCTTTATAGCGAATGATTTCTTTCATTAGAAAAAAGTTATCCCAAACAATCTTTAAAGAATCGTTTTTGAATAACTTTAACTTCTAATCTATACTTAGATCAACTTCGCATTTCCTTATTATTGTAGCATTAATTGGCTGGTTTGATAAGTCTATTGCTGTTGTTGTTACGTTACTCATCAATATCTCATAGCGAAAAATGTTATACAATAATTTATAAATGAATACGTTTCACATGAAACCCTTTTCTCTATTCACTTAAGGACTCCTCTATAGTCTTAGCAAATATAATACGACCAGATGATGTTTGTAATAAACTAATGACTTCTAATTCAACCTGTTTACCTATAAGAGATTTGGCATGATCTACAACTACCATTGTTCCATCATCTAGATATCCTACCCCTTGGCCAGGTTCTTTACCCATTTTAGTTAATAAAATATTAAGTCGGTCACCTTGATGAACATTGGGTTTAATTGCTTCTGACAAATCATTAACATTTAATGCAGTAATCCCTTGAACATGACATACCTTATTCAAGTTGAAATCGGTTGTAATGACATGAGCATGATAAACTTGAGCTAATTCAACTAACAGTTTGTCAATATCACTATGAGATTTTTGAGGATGAATCACACGAGTTGGATAGTCTAAATCATAAAGTTGATTTAAAATATCTAATCCACGTTGTCCTTTTTCACGTTTGATACTATCATTAGCATCTGCAACTACTTGTAATTCATTTATAACTCCTTGAGGAATAAGAATTTCTCCATCTATAAATCCGCATTTAATAATATCTAAAATTCTTCCATCAATAATTGCACTTGTATCTAACAGTTTAGGTATGGCGCTGATATTATTTTTAGACATTGAACGTGCTATATTTTCTGGCAAAAACATAAGCATTTCATCACGCTTTTTCAAACCAAACTGGAATCCTAAATAACATAATAATAATGTAATAATAATAGGCACAAGGTGATTTAATATAGAATTTCCTATCATTTCTAAAATAAATGAAACCATTACTGAAATAAATAAACCAACGACTAATCCTAGTGTAGCAAACAAAATTTCAACTGCACTACGTTGCATAATCCAAATTTCAGCTTCTTTAAGTAATCGTGTTACTTTATTAATAAATAACCCAAATATTAGAAAGAATACAATCATCCCTATTAAACCATCAACATAATGATTAGTATAAATGGGATGGTTGTTCATACCTAAATCATTTAAAATTTCTGGAATTAACATGATTCCAAATGATGCACCAAGAATGATGTAGATTATAATAATAATTCCTTTTAATACCTTCATACGTTATCACCCCTTTAAATGCCTATGATGAGCGATTACTAAACGCATATGTTAAGGCATCATGTACCGTTGTCACACCAACGACCTGAACACCTTCTGGGAATGTCCATCCACCTATATTCGTTTGGGGAATAATCACTCTCTTAAATCCTAGTTTTGCCGCTTCTTGTACACGTTGCTCGATACGCGATACTCGTCTTACCTCACCAGTTAATCCCACTTCACCAATATAACAATCCAAACCATCTACGGCTTTATCTTTAAAACTTGAAGCAGTCGCTACAATAATACTTAAATCTACAGCCGGTTCAGTAAGTCTCACTCCACCCGCTACTTTAATGTAAGCATCTTGTTGTTGTAAAAGATAATTTTCTTTTTTCTCTAAAACAGCCATAAGTAAGCTAAGTCGATTGTGGTCGATGCCTGTGGCCATTCGTCTTGGATTATTAAATGTAGTAGGTGTTACTAGAGATTGCACCTCAATCAATAGTGGTCGTGTGCCTTCCATAGTAGCCACAATTGTTGATCCTGGAACATTTGTAGAGCGTTCTTCTAAAAACATTTCTGAAGGGTTTTGTACCCCTTTCAAACCACTTTGTTTCATTTCAAAAATACCCATTTCATTTGTTGAACCAAAACGATTTTTAACTGCTCTTAGAATTCGATAAGCATGGTGTTCATCACCTTCGAAGTATAAAACTGTATCTACCATATGTTCTAATAGTCTTGGACCAGCAATTTGCCCTTCTTTTGTTACGTGACCTACTATAAAAGTTGCGATATTCATTTGTTTTGCAATATTCATTAAACTTTGTGTACTTTCTCGAACTTGTGATACTGAGCCAGGTGCTGAACTAATCTCAGGATGATAAATCGTTTGAATTGAATCGACAACAAGTATGTCTGGGCGCTCTTGTTCCACGGTTTGATGAATAACTTCTAAATCTGTTTCAGCTAGTACATTTAAATTACTAGAGTCTTCCTCTAGACGATCTGCACGCAATTTCGTTTGATTTAGTGATTCTTCACCCGTGATATAAAGTACATTAAGTTTCTGTGATAACGATGCACAAATCTGTAATAATAATGTAGATTTCCCAATACCCGGGTCGCCGCCAATCAGTACGAGTGATCCACTAACAATTCCACCACCAAGTACACGATTAAATTCTTTAGAGTCCGTTTGAACTCTCGGTGTTGCCTCATGCTTAATACTATTTAATTTCTGTACTTTTGCTTGTGTCTCTTTTGCTTTTACGCCATGCTTTGGATTGGAAGTCTTTTCAATAATTTCCTCCATTTGATTCCAAGCACCACAATTCGGACATTTTCCCATCCATTTAGGAGACTGATATCCACAAGCCATACATTCGAAAATTACTTTTTTCTTGGCCAAAACTGCACCTCCGATTTTTTTGAACATATCTATTTTATATGTATCCAGTTATAATGACAAATTTAAATATATATATAAATGAAAAGAAGAGTCTAGGATTTAATGACTCCTAGACTCTGAATTTAAGCTCTTTTTATTCTTCTGTTGCTGGTTCTTTTGTATCTTCTATATTATTTTCTTGTTTATCATGGATATCATATTTGAATTCATTACCATCATGATCAATTGTGACTTCTTTTCCTTCAATTTGATTACCATCAAGTATCAATTCACTTAAATTATCTTCAACTGTTTTTTGAATTGCTCTAATTAATGGACGAGCACCGTATTCTGGATCATATCCTTCTTCGGCAATTTTTTCTTTAGCTTTATCAGTAACTACAATATTAATATCTTGTTCTGATAAACGTTTTGTTAATTTATTTACCATCATAGTCACAATTTCTTTAAGTTCATCTTTTGTTAATTTATGGAAAACAATAATATCATCTACACGGTTTAAGAACTCAGGACGGAATGAATTTTTAAGTTCTTTCATCATAGTTCTACGAATTGTTTCATAATCTTGTCCTTCAGATGCACCACCGAATCCAGCGAAACGTTGATCTTGTAGTTCTTGTGCTCCTACATTTGATGTCATAATAATAACAGTATTACGGAAATCAACTTGACGCCCTTTTGTATCAGTTAGATGTCCATCATCAAGTACTTGTAATAAGATATTAAACACATCTGGATGCGCTTTTTCAATTTCATCAAATAGGATAACAGAATATGGCTTACGTCTAACTTTTTCAGTTAATTGACCACCATCATCATGGCCTACATAACCTGGAGGCGCTCCAACTAAACGACTCACAGCATGTTTCTCCATAAATTCACTCATATCAACACGTATCATTGCGTCTTCTTCACCAAACATTGATTCAGCTAATGCACGTGCAAGTTCTGTTTTACCTACACCAGTTGGTCCTAAGAAAATGAAACTACCGATTGGACGTTTAGGATCTTTTAGGCCTGCACGTGCACGACGAACTGCTTTACTAATAGAAGTTACAGCATCGTTTTGTCCAATTACTCGATCATGTAATGTTTCTTCTAAATTAAGCAAACGATCTGACTCTGTTTCATTAATTCTAGTTAATGGAATCCCTGTCCATCCTGCAATAACTTCAGCAATATCTTCTTTAGATAATGATGTTGATTGTCCGCCTTGAGATGTCTTCCATTCATTTTTAGCATCTTCATATTGTTTTTCAAGTTTTGATTGTTTATCTCTTAAGTTAGCTGCATTTTCAAATTCTTGTGCATGGACGGCAGCATCTTTTTCATTTTTAACTTTTTCAATTTCTTGTTCAATCTCTTTTAAATTATTTGGAGTTGTGTGACTTTTTAGTCTCACTTTTGAACTTGCTTCGTCAATCAAATCAATTGCTTTATCTGGTAGGAAACGATCAGATACATAACGGTTACTTAATTTAGCAGCCGCTTCCAGTGCTTCATCAGAAATATTAATACGATGATGAGCTTCGTAGCGATCACGTAAACCTTTTAGAATAGCAACAGTATCTTCTACAGAAGGTTCATCAACTTGAATAGGTTGGAAACGACGTTCTAATGCAGCATCTTTTTCGATGTTTTTACGATATTCATCTAATGTTGTTGCACCTATGCATTGTAATTCACCACGCGCTAACGCTGGTTTTAAAATATTAGATGCATCAATTGCACCTTCTGCACCACCAGCACCAACTAGTGTATGCAATTCATCAATGAATAAAATGACATTACCTGCATGATGGATTTCATCCATGACTTTTTTCAAACGTTCTTCGAATTCACCACGATATTTAGTACCTGCCACGACTGTTCCCATATCTAGTGACATTACACGTTTATTTTTTAGCGTTTCTGGCACTTCATTATTTACAATAGCTTGTGCAAGACCTTCAGCAATGGCTGTTTTACCTACACCTGGTTCACCAATAAGTACAGGGTTATTTTTAGTTCTACGACTTAATACTTCAATAACACGTGTAATTTCTTTATCTCTACCCACAACTGGATCTAACGTACCGTCTTTAGCAATAACTGTTAAGTCTCGTGCTAGTCCATCCAATGTAGGAGTGTTGTTTGATTTATTTGCAGTTGCATTTTTAGTATTCATTTCAGGACTACCTAATGCTTTCACTACTTGTGCACGTGCTTTAGTAATATTCAAATCTAAGTTAGCAAATACACGTGCTGCTACTCCTTCATTTTCACGAATTAAACCTAATAAAATATGTTCTGTACCTACAAAATTATGATGCAATTTTCTTGCCTCATCCATTGATAGTTCAATGACTTTTTTAGCTCTTGGGGTATAGTGCAACGTACCTGAATGTTCTTGACCATGACCGATTAATTTTTCAACTTCTTCAATAACTTTATCTTCAGTAATATTAAAACTTTCAAGTACTTTAGCAGCAATACCTTCTGGTTCTTTCATTAATCCAAGTAGTAAGTGCTCAGTACCAATGTTCGAATGATTTAAACGAATTGCTTCTTCTTGTGCATGTGCTAATACACGTTGTGCGCGTTCAGTTAATCTACCAAATAACATATCGTTTACAACCTCCTAATTTGTATGTTTTCTTAATATATTTGCCCGTTTTTCATTTACAGATACGTTTTCATCTTCATCATTATATAAAAACGCAGATTGGATACTTACCATTAATTCATTAAACTTAAAGTTACTTAAATTTAAATATCCTAAATCTATGCCTAACTTAATTTCACTTAATCTATATGACGCTTCTTCCATTGATATCATACGGCTATTTTGTAATATTCCTAACGAACGATAAATACGGTCAAGCGTTTCTAATTCACTATATTGTGTTAAACGTTCACGAATTTGCATTTCTTCATTAATAATTTGTTGAACTACTTCTGTCAGCTGGTCAATAATATCTTCTTCTGTCTTACCTAATGTAAGTTGATTTGAAATTTGATAAATATGACCATAAACTTGTGAACCCTCTCCATATATACCTCGAATCGTAAATCCAAAACGATTAATTGTTTGTGCAATACGATTCATACGTTTCATTATAGATAATCCAGGTAAATGAAGCATCACACTTGCTCGCATTCCAGTCCCAATATTTGTAGGACAAGTAGTTAAATAACCTAAATCTTCATCGAAACTAATTTCTAATTGTTCATCAAGAATATCATCAATTTCTGAAGCCTTTTGATATAAATCTGTCAGAGATAAATCATTACCCATTGCTTGAATTCGTATATGATCTTCTTCATTAATCATAATACTTAAAGATTCATCGTCATTTAATAACACCGCTGAAGCTGGTTGTTTAATCAATTCTTTACTAATGAGATGTTTAGCCACTAACTTCATCTTACTTTGTTGGTCCATGGTATCTAAACGCATTAAAGATAAATTAGGTAGTGCATCTTGCACTTCATTGATTACTCTAAAACCTGCTTGTTCAGATGGAAACATTAAAGGATGAACATGATTTTCTAAATTACGTGCTAAACGAATACGCGAAGACATTACAATGGGAGATTCATCTGTTTCTTTCATCCATTCACTAATATGTGCATCCATATCATTCATCATGCTCCATCTCGCTTTCATGTTTCAAGGCTTTAATTTCATCTCTAATGACAGCTGCTTCTTCAAATTTTTGCTTTTCAATTAATATATTTAAGTAATTCGTTTTTTCTTCAATTTGTTTTTTTATTGCCAGTTTATGATGTGAAGAACGAGGCATCTTGCCTACATGTTCAAATTGTCCACCTTGTACTCGTCTTACAATATCAACAATATCCTCTTTAAATACTGCATAGCAATTTGCACATCCAAATTTACCTACATGAGCTATATCTTTCAATGTCATATTACATGTAGGACATCGTTTTTCTTCTTGAAATGCTACTTCATGAAAATTTAATCCGTGTTTA
This sequence comes from Staphylococcus sp. HMSC072H03, assembly GCF_001809305.1. Classification (NCBI taxonomy): domain Bacteria; kingdom Bacillati; phylum Bacillota; class Bacilli; order Caryophanales; family Staphylococcaceae; genus Staphylococcus; species Staphylococcus sp. HMSC072H03. Next base: position 5,193 of record NZ_KV796875.1, on the reverse strand, counting down.
GTTGCTAAATGTTGTAAGATTTGTTTGACTACAAAGGCTTCTTCAATATCATCTTGAAACTCTGAATGTGACGCAGCATGTTCTTGTTGATTCCAAGGTTGCTCTCCTTGCGCACATTCTGAACACACCCACTTTTCAGAGGTACCATCTTTACTTTTTACTGTGAGTTTAACCTCTGCTTCATTTAAATGACAATTTTCGCAAAGCACACATAGACACCTCGCATTTCTTTATTATTTATTAATAGTAATTAATGATAGGTAATAATCGTTTGAGAATATTTGCTCTAATAATATCTCTAGAAACAACATCCATTGATAGTGTTTCACGATCAATAATCACTTGAATCATTCTTGCTTCTCTATCACTAATTAATCCTTTATCTAACAAACCATCAATTATATAATATGCTTGCTGTTGAGATATAGAAGGACCAATTAATTGCAATAGATGATTAATATAACCCGTTGCATCTTTATTTTCAATTTTCGTGATTCGGATATATCCTCCTCCACCACGTTTACTTTCTATTTCATAACCATGTTCATTTGTAAATCTCGTTTTAATAACATAGTTGAGTTGAGAAGGCACACAATCGAAACGTTGAGCAATATTAGCTCTTTGAATTTCTACCATATCTTCATTACTTTCTTCAAATAATTGTTTAATGTATTGTTCTATGATGTCAGACATGTTGTGCATGATTTACCACCCCTATTGACCTTCTTTGACTATATTATATGACCAACTTTGACCTTTTTCAACCAATTTGTTTTTTTTATTTAAAAATATTAATGTTACTTCTATTATTTTATTGTATTATATAAGATAAAGAGAATTTTAAAGGAGTAGAATCATGCATATTCTTATTGGGATCATTGGGATTATTGTCTTTTTAGCGCTGGCATTTTTATTTAGTTCAGATAAAAAGAATGTTCGTTGGCACTATGTTGGATTATTATTAATTATTCAACTTATATTCGCATTTATTCTTTTGAAAACGACTGCTGGTATTACAATTATCGGTGGTATTTCAAATGGATTTAACTATTTGTTACAAAAAGCTGCTGAAGGGGTTAATTTTGTTTTTGGAGGATTTAAATTTGTAGATCCAAAAAATCCACCATTCTTCTTTAGTGTCTTATTACCAATCGTATTTATTTCGGCATTAATTGGTATTTTACAATATACTAGAATTCTTCCATGGATTATTAATGTGTTAGGGTTCTTAATCTCTAAAATTAATGGTATGGGGCGTTTAGAATCATATAATGCAGTAGCAGCTGCGATTCTTGGCCAATCTGAAGTATTTATTTCATTAAAACAACAATTACCATATATACCTAAACAACGTTTATATACTTTAACTGCTTCTGCAATGTCTACTGTATCTGCATCTATTATCGGTGCATATTTTACATTGATTGAACCTAAATACGTTGTTACAGCGGTTGTATTAAACTTATTTGGTGGCTTCATTATTGCTTCTATTATTAACCCTTATACAGTTAATGAAGAAGATGATAAATTGCTAGTGGATGAATCAGAAACTAAAAAACAATCATTTTTTGAAATGTTAGGTGAATATATTTTAGATGGTTTCAAAGTAGCAGTTATCGTTGGTGCAATGTTAATTGGCTACATTGCAATCATTGCTTTATTAAATGGCCTTGTAAGTGGTATTTTTAGTTTAATTTCTGGCGGAGCAATCAAATGGGATTTCCAAACGTTAATTGGTTTTGTGTTTGCGCCATTTGCTTTCTTAGCAGGTGTTCCTTGGCAGGATGCAGTTAAATCAGGTTCTGTGATGGCAACAAAATTATTATCTAATGAATTTGTTGCTATGCAATCACTTGGAAGCTTGAAGGGTATTTCTGAACATGCAAAAGGTATTACGTCTGTATTTCTAGTTTCATTTGCTAACTTTAGTTCTATTGGTATCATTTCTGGTGCGATTAAATCACTTAACTCTGAAAAAGGTGATGTCGTAGCACGTTTTGGTATTAAGTTATTATTCGGTGCAACACTTGTATCATTTATTTCAGCTGCTATCGCTGGATTCTTCATTTAATAAGAAAAAGCTTGAGACTTTAATCTCAAGCTTTTTTTATTTAACTATATGTTCAATAAAATACTGAGTTATACGATAGTCATCTGTTAATTCTGGATGGAAAGACACCCCTAGGTATTTCCCTTGCTTAACAGCTACTATTTTATCACTAATAGAACTTAATATTTCTACATTATTTTCTACACTAACAATATGTGGTGCTCTTATAAAGACACCTTCTATATCTTTTGCAATACCTTTAACATCTAACTCAGCTTCAAAACTATCTACTTGTCTACCAAAGGAATTACGCGCAACAGTAATATCTAATTTTTTTAGATATCCTGTCTCACCTTCTACATCTTTTGCAAGCACAATAAGACCTGCGCAAGTTCCAAACATTGGTAAATCAGATTGTTGTAATTTTTCTTTAAAGCCATATAAATCCATAAGTCTTCTTAAAGTTGTAGATTCACCACCAGGGAGAATAAGACCATCAATTTCATCTAATTGTTCAACTTTCTTAACTGCTATACCTTCGTGACCACTTAATTCAATGTGACGAATATGTTCACGTACTGCACCTTGTAACGCTAATACACCAATCTTCATAAATTACCAACCACGCTCTTGCATACGTTCTTCTAATGAGATTTTATTTATATCTAAACCTTTCATTGCAGTTCCTAATTCAGCTGCTAATTTTCCAATTAATTCATAATCTTGATAATGAGTTGTAGCTTGAACAATAGCTTTTGCAAATTTTTCTGGAGCTTCAGATTTAAAAATACCTGAACCCACAAATACCCCATCAGCACCTAATTCCATCATTAAGGCAGCATCTTGAGGTGTTGCTACACCACCCGCTGCAAAGTTTACTACTGGTAAACGACCTTCTTCTTTAATTTGTTTTAATACATTATATGGTGCACCTAATTCTTTGGCATAAGTCATAATTTCATCGTCATTCATTACAGTTAGACGACTAACCTCAGAATTAACTTTTCTCATGTGACGTACAGCTTCTACAATATTACCTGTTCCAGGTTCTCCTTTAGTACGTAACATCGCTGCACCTTCGCCAATACGTCGTGCTGCTTCACCTAAATTACGGCAACCACAAACAAATGGTACAGTAAATTGATCTTTTCTTAAATGAAATTCTTCATCTGCAGGAGTAAGAACTTCAGATTCATCAATATAGTCTACACCCATAGCTTCTAATACACGTGCTTCTGTAATATGACCAATACGTGCTTTAGCCATTACTGGAATTGAAACAGCATTCATTACTTCTTCAACAATTTTAGGATTGGCACTACGTGCTACACCACCAGCTGCTCTAATATCAGATGGTACGCGTTCTAAGGCCATAACTGCTACTGCTCCAGCTTCCTCTGCGATTCTAGCTTGTTCAGCATTCACAACATCCATAATGACGCCGCCTTTTTGCATTTCAGCCATACCGCGTTTAACTCTTTCAGATCCTACAATTTTAGACATTTATAAAACCCCTTTTCAATTGATTAAATCCATTTTAAAATATAAACTGATGTTTAAAAAGGTACAATTTTAATAAAAAATTAGGGGTCAGATTTATGACGAAGAAAAAATCATTATATATTTCTTTATATGAAAAGCTAAAAAAACAAATTATTGAAGGTGTATATGAATCAAACGATAAATTTCCATCTAAAAGACAGTTGAGTCAACATTTATCACTTAGTCATACTACAATTGAGCATGCCTATCAGTTACTTTTAGATGAAGGATTTATATACTCAAAACCACGTTCAGGTTATTATGTTTCAGAAATTCAATCATTACCAGTAACAAATAGTTATCCTGAAATAAGTGATATATTAGAAACTGATAAGACTACACAGAAAAATACGTATCAGTATCAATTCAATTTAGCTGAAATTGATGCTGAACATTTTCCTAGCCATTTATTTAAAAGGTATGCTAAAGAAGTATTTGAAGAAGATCAACTTGCCCTTTTGAGTAAAGGAAGCGTTCAGGGAGAATTTAACTTAAGACAGCAAATTTCTCATTATTTATTTAATAGTAGAGGAGTATCTTGTCATCCAGATCAAATCATAATTGGCTCTTCAACTGAACAATTATTAAATATGGTCACTGATTTATTAAAAGATTCATCATTTATTATAGAACAACCTAGTTATCCACCAATTAAACATGTACTGGATAAGCATAGAATAAGTTATACACAAGCTAGAGTAGAAAAAGATGGAATTAATATCGATGAAGTCTTTCAAAAAAATAATGATATTTTATATATCACACCATCTCATCAATTTCCAACAGGATATGTGATGAGTTTAAAGAAGCGCACACAACTTATAAAATGGGCACAACAAAAGAAAGAACGATATATTATTGAAGATGATTATGATTCAGAATTTAGATATTTCGGAAAACCTATTCCAGCATTACAGAATTTAGATAAAAAACAAAAAGTAATATATATTAGTACATTTTCGAAATCGCTTTATCCAAGTTGTCGTATGGCATACATTGTCTTACCAAATAAACTGCTAAAATTATTCCGAGAGATGAAATATGTTGAAAGCAATACTGTGCCTGTACATCTACAACATATGGTAGCACAATTTATGGCAACTGGTAGCTTTGAACGTCATCTTAATAAAATGAGAAGAATATATAAAAATAAATTAACTTTTATTTTAGAAAAACTAACACCATATAAAGGACAATTGAAAATTGAAGGCGCACTAACAGGAATGCACTTCACACTTGTAGTTAAAAATAATTTAACATTAAATGAATGCATAAAAAGAACAAAAAAATGCAATCTTAAATTAACGCCTTATCCTTATAGCAACAAAAAAGCACAACCTCCTACCTTCTTAATTGGCTTTGGAGGTATCCCAGAAGAAAAATTAGAGAAGCATGTTAATGCGCTTATTAAAGCACTTACTGTTTAAATAGAAGAAATAAGTTCTGACTCATTTTGGATTGGTAGTCATTGAACGTGAACTTTTTTAAGAAAGTCACTATGCTAGCAATCCTTAGTGTATATTCATTTAGTCATCTTTTAATTAGTTATATATAGATATATATTTTAAAATAAAAAAAGAGACCTCACGGTCTCAATATCA
>NZ_KV796874.1:0-32110 GCF_001809305.1 Staphylococcus sp. HMSC072H03 | reverse complement strand
GGTAACACGGGTTCGAGTCCCGTAGGAGTCATATAAACAGAAGTGAAACATCGCTTCTGTTTTTTTATTTAATTGAATAGAGGAGAGTTGTCCGAGTCTGGCTGAAGGAGCACGCCTGGAAAGTGTGTAGGCGCTTTATCGCGTCTCAAGGGTTCGAATCCCTTACTCTCCGTACAGTAGCTCAGAATGGTTATTTTCCATTCTGAGTTTTTTATAGATATGATATATCAAGTATTCAACTATATTTATCTTAAAATGGATAATATCTTTTTAAAAATAAAACAATCACAAAATAAATTCAAACATGAGTCCTGTTAAGTCATTTAAAAATCGTTATAATATAGAGTGTATAACTATTGGAGGAATGAATTTTGGAATTTTGGTTAAAAGAGCAAAGTATAAAAAACAAAAACAAAATCGCGGTTATAGATGGTCAGTATACATTAACATATAATCAATTATATTCTACAGCGTATCAGCTTTCAAAAAAATTATTATCTTTAAATGAAAGTAGGGTAGGACTATATATTGGAAACGACATTGATTCTGTTATTTTAGTGCACGCATGTTGGTTAGCGCAAATTGAAATTGCAATGATCAATACACGATTAACAACAACTGAAATGACTAATCAAATGAACTCAGTGAATGTTCAACTTATTTTAACTACAAAAGAGTTCGATTTATCTTCACATCAAGTTCTCTCATTTAATCAACTCAATGATTATCCTGATACGCCTAATCATAAACAATTTGATATTCATCGTATTGCATCTATTATGTTTACATCAGGGACGACAGGACCCCAAAAAGCAGTACCTCAAACATTTAAAAATCACTATGCAAGTGCATTAGGTTGTAAAGAAAGTCTAGGATTTGATCAACAAACGACATGGTTATCGGTTCTTCCAATTTATCATATTTCAGGACTTAGCGTGATTTTACGTGCTGTGATTGAAGGATTTACTGTACGTTTATTAAATAAATATAATACTGAAGATATGTTGACTATTATTAAAAACGAATATCCTACACATGTGTCACTTGTGCCACAAACGTTAAAGTGGCTAATGGATGCTGGTTTAAATAAACCATACTCAATTGAAAAAATATTACTTGGGGGTGCTAAATTATCATCCACGCTCATACAACAGGCATTGAGTTATCAATTACCTATTTATAATTCTTTTGGAATGACAGAAACATGTTCGCAGTTCCTAACCGCTTCGCCAGATATGTTAGCTAAACGATATGATACAGTAGGTAAACCAAGTGATAATGTTGAAGTATGTATTAAACAACCTAATGAAGAGGGACATGGTGAATTACTTATCAAAGGCGACAGTGTAATGAACGGATATTTGTATCCTAAAGATTTGGATAACACATTTGAAGATGGTTTCTTTAAAACAGGAGATATTGCAGAAATAGACAGTGATGGTTTTGTAATGGTTTATGATCGACGTAAAGACCTTATTATTAGTGGTGGAGAAAATATCTATCCTTATGAAATTGAAACAGTAGCTAAAACATTCAATGGAATTATAGATGCAGTATGTGTACCTAAAGAAGATGAGACTTGGGGTCAGATTCCAGCGCTTTACTATGTCGCAAGTGAAACAATTGAGGTTAATGATCTTATAAATTTTTTACAAGAACATTTAGCAAAATATAAAGTTCCTAAGATATATCAACACGTCAATGCATTACCTTATACTTCTACTGGAAAATTACAACGTAATAAAGTTGGAACTGAGGATCATTAAATGAAAATCATTGATATACAATTTTATTACTATACCGCGCCGTTTCATTCTCCGATTACGACGCCTAAAGTCGAAATGACACATCGTAAAGCACTCATAGTACGATTTATTTCTGATGAAGGGAAAAATTATTTTGGTGAATGTAATGCATTTGAAACGGATTGGTATGATACTGAAACAATTGAGACAGTAAAAATACGAATACAACAATGGTCAAAAAAGATTTTAAATCAATCATTCAATACATTTAGTGACTGGTTACCTTATCTTGATGTATTAGATAGTTATCCAGCTACTAGATGTACTGTTGTGATGGCGGTTTATCAGATGTTTTATTCACAACCGTGCTTTAACGTTGAATATGGGGCAACAGTAAGTGGTTTATCTTCTTCACAATTACAAACACTTAAAGACACAAAGCCAGCACGTATTAAATTAAAATGGAGTTCTCATCTCATTAACGATATAAAAAAGCTACGCAATGAACTTCCATTTGAATTTAGTCTTGCACTCGATGCAAATGAATCACTGGATATGTCACAATTTCAATTATTAAAAGAGATTGATCAACACAATCTTCTATACGTTGAAGAACCATTTAAAGATTTAAATGATTTAAGCTATATAGATGTTACGCATTATCCTGCTATTGCTATTGATGAAAAAGCAACGGACGTACAATCAATTTTGAAAATTATTCATCAATATCCTATAACTGCGGTTGTGGTTAAACCATTTAGACTGGGAGGAATAGATAGAGCGCTAGAACTCATTCACTTATTAAAAGAGAAAGATATTAAAGTGATCGTTGGTGGGATGTATGAATATGGACTTAGTCGATATTTTACTGCTTTATTAGCAAAAGAAGGGTCTTATCCAGGAGATATTACTCCAGATGGATATTATTTTGAAACAGACTTTACACAAGGCATAGGCAAATTAAAAGAAGGATTGATATATTTCAATCCCCCTAAAGTTAATATAAATGCATTATCTGTTTATGAATGATGATGTGTATGTTTGTCTTTTTTTAAAGGTACGGGATCAAATCCACCTTCATGAAATGGATGGCATTTTAAAATACGTTTTACTCCCATATAGCCACCTTTAAATGCTCCATATACTTCTATAGCTTCTTTAGTATATTCAGAACAAGTAGGATAGAATCGACATGTTGGTGGTGTCATAGGGGAGATGAAATGCTGATAAATACGAATGATGCTTAGAAATAATTTTTTAAGCATAAATAAACCTCCTATAGACATTTGATTATTAAATAATTCTACCATATTTAAGAGGGGGATGAGTGATATGGAGTTTATCGATCAAGATGATAGACGAGTCACGATGCAATATAAAACTGATAACGATATACCGAATGGAAACCACGTTTTAGCTATTCCGATATTTCAAAATCAATTATTATTCACTAAACACTCTAAAAGAGGTATCGAGTTCCCTGGAGGTAAAGTTGAAATTAATGAAACTAGTCAACAAGCGATTGCTAGAGAACTTTATGAAGAAACAGGTGGAAAGGTAGAAGCCTTATATTATATCGCGCAATATCAAGTTCATACCTTTGATAAGTCACTTTTTAAAAAAGATGTGTACGTGATTAAAGTGAAATCAATTGAACATAAACATGATTATTTGGAAACAGAGGGTCCTATATTATTTCATCTAGTTAATGAGATTCCTGAGCACCAAAAAAGTTATTTAATTAAAGATGAAGCAATTTTAAAATGTTTAGAAAGGGTGAAAGATCTTGGGTATTACAAATATTAGAACAATGCCTGTTGAATCCAACACTCATCGATTTGAGGAAATAACTTATACAGTAGACGAATTAAATGTAAAAGCGTTACAGATGATCCCAGCGTATCATAATGTTAAACGAATTGTAGTGTATTTACGTGGTGGAAAAGGGCAAGTTGGTAGAGTAAGAGCTTCAAGACTCATGCAATTTTCTGATCCGTATACATTAGTTATAGGTCCCTATTATAGAGGAAGTAATGGTAGTGAAGGAAAAGATGAATTTTGTAATGCTGATTTACATGATGTAACAGTACTTATTCGATTATTAAAAAATAAGTATCCCCAAGCTTTCGTCCATATGATTGGATTTTCAAGAGGTGGAATTCAAGGTTTATTATCATTTCAGGATGATCCAGTTGATAGTTATATTATTTGGGGTGGCGTTTCAGATGTTCATTTAATGTATGAAGAACGTGTGGATTTAAGGGGAATGCTAAGACGTATGGTAGGTCATCCGAAAAAAGATAAAAAGGCATATGAACAAAGAAATGCGATACGTACGTTGAATCAAAACAGTCCACCTATTTTAATTGTACATGGTGGTAAAGATTGGCAAGTGGGTATACATCAAGCGTATTTTCTTCAAGAACAACTAGAACGTAAAGGGGTCAAACATGATACATTTTATCAACTTGACGAAGGCCATGTCCCAAGACCGAAAGCATTGAAAGAAGTTTTAGATTATATACATCAATGGATGAATAATATAGAACAAGACTTACAAAGATGACTATAACAGTTATCATGTAAGTCTTTTGTTTAGATATATTATTAATGACTAAATCCACCATCTTTAGCAATATCTTTTACTTCATCTCCAAATGTTTTGAAGTTTTCTTCAAAACGTTGTTTTAAGTCATTAGCTTGATGACGATAAGCCTCAGGATCATTCCAAGCATGGATTGGATTTAAAATAGTCTTAGGCACATCTTCCATTTCAGTTGGTATACTTAAACCAAATATTTCATCTTTAGTAAATGTAGCTTGTTTTAGCTTGCCAGAAATAGCTTGATCTACCATATAACGTGTATAATGTAAGCTGATACGACGTCCAACACCATATTTTCCACCAGTCCATCCTGTATTTACTAGATATACATCAACATCATGGTCATCAATTAACTTACCAAGTAAATTCGCATATTTAGTAGGATGCAAAGGTAAAAATGGAGCGCCAAAGCATGTTGAAAATGATGGTTCAGGTTCTGTCACGCCACGTTCTGTGCCAGCTAATTTTGACGTAAAACCACTTAAGAAATGATACATTGCCTGAGATTTAGATAATTTAGAAATAGGTGGAAGTACACCAAATGCATCTGCAGTTAAGAAGATAATTGTATTAGGGTGTGCAGCTTTAGAAGGTAATACGATATTATCGATATGATGAATTGGATAAGCAGCACGTGTGTTTTCTGTGTTCGTATTATCATCAAAATCAACATGGCCACGTTCATTAACAATTGTATTTTCAAGAATAGTACCATATTGAATGGCATTATAAATTTGAGGTTCTTTTTCTTTAGATAAGTGGATAGCTTTTGCATAGCAACCACCTTCAATGTTAAAAATACCATTTTTATTCCAGCCATGTTCATCATCGCCAATTAATTTGCGAGTTGGCGTCGCTGATAATGTTGTTTTTCCTGTACCAGATAATCCAAAGAATAGAGCAACATCACCTTTTTCTCCAACATTGGCAGAACAATGCATACTCATAATATCTTGCATAGGTAATAAGTAGTTCATCACTGAAAAGATACCTTTTTTCATTTCTCCAGCGTATTCAGTACCACCAATTAAAATCACTTTATGTTTAAATGAAACAATAATAAATGTTTCAGAATGAGTACCGTCAACATCTGGATTGGCTTTAAAATGAGGGGCAGAAACGATAGTGAAATTTGGCTTAATATGACTTGCTTCCTCAATAGATTCAGGTCGGATAAACATGTTTTGTGCAAATAAATTATGCCATGCAAGCTCATTGATAATTTTTAATTTTAATTGTGAGTCTTTATCACTTCCGGCATAACCGTTAAAAACGTATAATTCATCTTTTTGATCTAAATAATCTAATACTTTGTTGTATAATTTTAAAAACACGTCTTCATCTATAGGTTGATTAATGTCTCCCCAATCAATATTGTCTCGATATGAAGGTTCGTTAACGATAAATTTATCTTTTGGTGAACGACCAGTATATTTACCTGTACTCATATTAATTGCGCCAAGTTCAGTAAGTTCACCTTCATTATTATTTAAAATCTTGTAATAAAGCTGAGTAGTAGAAAGTTGAAATAAAGTCGTTTCCTTCTCTAATAAGTGTTTGATTTTAGGTGTTTCACTGTATGTATCTATTGACATACAACATCCCTCCAAATATCTATTCATTTATATGTGTAAGCCCTTACATTAAAAAGTATAACATAATAATTTAATTATTCCATTGTAAATAAAAGAACATTTAAAAATCAAAATTGACAATTTTAAAGTATTTATGTAGTATAGGTCTTAACGGATTCTCTTATCCTGAGTGGTGGAGGGACATGGACCCAATGAAACCCAGCAACCTCTTTTTTTAAAAGAAAGGTGCCAAACCGTTTGCAGACGCAATATTTGTCTGAACGATAAGAGCGAATGGACGTTTAAGAGCCTTCTCTCTATCTAGATAGTTGAGAAGGCTCTTTTATTTTAAGCTCATTGTCAAAAGAGAATTTTCGTAAATATAGTTAAAAAAAGGAGCAAATCATGACTTATAATAAACGTTTATTTACATCAGAGTCAGTGACAGAAGGGCATCCAGATAAAATCGCCGATCAAGTATCTGATGCGATTTTAGATGAAATTTTAAAAGATGATCCTAATGCACGTGTCGCTTGTGAAACAACAGTAACAACAGGTATGGCTTTAATTTCTGGTGAAATTTCAACGTCTACATATGTAGATATTCCTAAAGTAGTACGAGAAACAATCAAAAATATTGGTTATACAAGAGCTAAATATGGTTACGATTATCAAACAATGGCTGTTTTAACAGCTATTGATGAACAATCACCTGATATTGCCCAAGGTGTAGATAAAGCACTTGAGTATCGCAATGATATATCTGAAGAAGAAATTGAAGCAACAGGTGCCGGAGACCAAGGATTAATGTTTGGTTATGCAACAAATGAAACCGAAACATATATGCCGCTTCCAATCTTTTTATCACATCAACTAGCGAAACGCTTATCAGATGTGCGTAAAGACGGTACCTTAGGTTATTTACGTCCAGATGGTAAAGTTCAAGTAACAGTAGAATACGATGAAAATGATAAACCTAAACGTATTGACACGATTGTGGTATCTTCTCAACATGCTGAAGACATTGAATTAGAACAAATCCAAAAAGATATTAAAGAGCATGTCATTTATCCGACTGTGCCTGAAGGTTTAATTGATGATGAAACTAAATTCTTTATTAATCCAACTGGTCGATTTGTTATTGGGGGTCCTCAAGGAGATGCTGGTTTAACTGGAAGAAAAATTATTGTAGATACATATGGTGGTTATGCTCGTCATGGAGGTGGCTGTTTCAGTGGTAAAGATCCTACAAAAGTAGATCGCTCTGCGGCATATGCAGCGAGATATGTTGCAAAAAATATTGTAGCAGCTGGATTAGCTGAGCAATGTGAAGTGCAATTAGCTTATGCAATTGGTGTAGCAGAACCTGTATCTATTGCTATTGATACATTTAAAACAGGTAAAGTTTCTGAAGGACAATTAGTTGAAGCGGTAAGAAAACATTTTGATTTAAGACCAGCAGGTATCATTAAAATGCTTGACTTAAAACATCCTATTTACAAACAAACAGCTGCATACGGACATTTTGGTCGTACTGATGTATTGTTACCATGGGAAAAATTAGATAAAGTGAATGTCCTAAAAGATGCCGTTCAAAAATAACATAGGATATATAGCAGTTAATTAGGTTAAACCTCGAAATTATCGTCTATTTCTATTATAATAGATAGATATTGACAGTTTAAAAGGAGCGTTATCTAATGAATTCATTTGGACCGGTTGAGATTGGTTTAATTGCAGCGATAATCATAGCGATTATATGTTTTATTCTATTTTTAGTTGCTTTGAAAAGTAAAAATAATATGAAACACAAAGCGAATGAAGAGTACAATCTCAAGGAGCAACAACTCAAATCTTCACATGAGGAAGCACTTGAAAAAGAACGTATTGAAAATAAAAAACAAGTAACGAAACAAAAAGAAGAATTTGAAGTTACAGTTAATGGAAAAGAACGTGAAATTGATGCTTTGAAATTATTTTCTAAAAATAAAAGTGAATACGTGACTGATATGAGACTCATTGGTATTAGAGACCGTTTAGTTAAAGAAAAACGTATTAGACGTGAAGATATGCATATAATGGCTAATATTTTTTTACCAAGTAATGAGTTTAATAATATTCAACGTATTAGCCATCTTGTGCTTACTAGAACTGGTTTATATATCATTGATTCACAATTATTAAAAGGTCATGTTTATAATGGAATTAGTGGCGCACAATTTCAAGAATTACCAATGCTGAAGCAAGTATTTGATACACTTGATTTAAATACACAAGCGCCTCAAACGTTAGTTCTTGATCAACATGAAGATAATCATTCGAAACTATCATTTATTAATTATTCTGATCAACTTTCTGCAATTGAGAAGTTGGCTACAGATTTACAAACAGAATTAGGACTTAAATATACGCCAACATCAATTTTATATTTTAATCCTAAACATGATAAAGACGTAACGATTTCAAACTATGCACAAAGTTCAAGTGTTAAGGTTTTAGTTGGTCCTGAACAACTTGACGAATTCTTTAACAAATTTGTATTCCATGGACGTATTCAATATAATGTCGATGAATTACAAAATATTATGGATAAAATTGAATCATTTAACTAAGAGAGGCTACCATCAAAATTTTAAATTTTGATGGTACTTTTTTATTATAAGCGATGTTCATAAATATACTTTTAGGGTATATACAGAATAGTTATTTTTAAAGGAGGAAGTAAGATGGACTATATTGAATTCTATAATGGAAATCAAATGCCAATGTTAGGACTTGGAACATTTCGAGTAGAAAATGACGATACTTGTAAAGAAGCAGTTAAACATGCTATTGAATCTGGGTATCGTAGCATAGATACTGCTAAAGTATATGGAAATGAAGAACAAGTAGGCCAAGGTATCAAAGAAGGATTAGAATCAACAGGTTTAAATAGAGAAGATATTTTCGTAACATCAAAATTATTTTTCGAAGATTTCGGACGTAAAAATGTGGCTCAAGCCTACGAAACTAGTATCCAAAAACTTGGGTTAGATTATTTAGATTTATACTTAGTACATTGGCCAGGGACAAATGAAGCCATAATGATTGATACATGGAAAGGTATGGAAGATTTATATAAAGATAATAAAGTTAAAAACATTGGAGTTAGTAATTTTAATCCAGATCATTTTGAAGCATTATTAGCACAAGTGTCAATTAAACCAGTCATTAACCAAGTAGAATTTCATCCATACTTTACTCAAGAAAAACTTAGAAAATATTTAGAAGCTCAAAATATTTATATGGAATCTTGGTCACCATTTATGAATGCTCAAATTTTAAACGATGAAACGTTAAATGAAATTGGTAAAGAAGTTAATAAATCAGCAGCACAAGTTATTATTAAATGGAATATGCAACATAACGTCGTCGTTATTCCCAAATCAGTTACATCAAGCAGAATTGAAGAAAATATAGATGTATTTGATTTTGAATTATCAGCAGAGCAAATGAAACGAATTGATGATTTAAATAAAGATCAACGTATAGGACCTGATCCAGATACATTTGAAGGTCAATAAATTTAATTAAAAAAGAGTGAACTTGTAGGTTAATTGACTACACAGTTCACTCTTTTGTTATATTATAAAACCAATCCAACAAGCAATAAATCCTATAACAAATTGCAATAGAGAATACATCATAAATTTAAAAAGTTTAAAAGACGGTGTTAGACATTGCGCAAGCTCATAAGACATGGTTGAAAATGTCGTTAAACCTCCTAAAAATCCAGTAATAAAAAACATATGTATCCAGTTTAAGTGAATAGAGAGGCCAGTTGTTAAACCAATGAGAAAACTTCCAATCCAGTTGACGATTAAAGTAGCAATAGGTATTGAAGTAGACCATTTGGATTTAGTGACATCAGTTAGCCATGCTCTAACGACAGCGCCTAAACCACCGCCAATCATAATTAAAAGAGCTTGTATCAAGATGTAAGACCTCCTAATGTCATACCTATCCAGCACAAGATAACACCAAAGCAATAACTTATAAATGCATAAACCAAAGCTAAGATAATATGATGGCTGTAAAGTAATGTGACTAACTCAAATTGAAATGTTGAAAATGTTGTTAAAGCGCCTAAAAAACCAGTTGTAATACCTTTTTTAATTTTAGGGTGATCTTTAAATAACTTAATCATTACTACAGATAGATAACCCATAAGAAAAGCACCTGACAGGTTAGCTATCAATGTGCCAATTGGAAAGGTGTTACTTTGATTCATAAAGGAAAACAAAAATCTTAATAAAGCGCCCAACATACCACCTATAAACACGGTTATATATTGCATAACATACTCACCTTTATATATCATTTTATGCGTATTTGATTATGAAAAAATGCCAAACGTTGTAATAGAAGCAAAAATATGGAACAAAATTACTACCAATATGAGATAAGGTAATATGTTAGAAGCGGTCTTAATCCAATCTTTATTTTTATAATTTAAATGTTTAATTGCTTTATCAGAAAATATAATTGAAGCCATAAGGATGACAACATTTACAATACTACATGCAATTAATAAATTTTTTATTGATTTAAATTGAATGCTTAATAAAGGATTAAATGTATTAAAATAAAAGCTAATAATTAAAAGAATAACTGATATATAAAAATATTTTTTTGATTTAGACATAATATACCTCCGATTTATACCATTAAATAATATTACCACATTTAATTTCATTTTAATAGTACCTATATCATAAGGTTTTAATTTTCAGAAAATTCAAAGCAAAACATTCGCATACACAAAAAAAGCATGATATAAATAACTTAACGAAATAGTAAAACATCCTGTACATAAAAAAATAATCATACGTATGGTGTCTTTTCGTAAAGCAAGCTATATTCGTAATATAAGTGAGAAGGGAAGATTTTATGACTCAATTAAATGTAGACGTATTTGCCGATGGTGCAGATATCGAACAAATGAAAGCTGCATACAAAAATAAAGAAGTAGATGGTTTTACAACAAATCCTAGCTTAATGGCAAAAGCAGGTGTAACAGATTATAAAGCTTTTGCAGAAGAAGCAGTACGTGAAATTCCTGATGCTTCTATATCATTTGAAGTATTCTCAGATGATTTAGATACAATGGAGAAAGAAGCAGAAATTTTAAAGCAATATGGAGACAATGTGTTTGTTAAAATTCCAATTGTGAACTCAAAAGGTGAGTCTACAATTGAATTAATTAAAAAGTTATCAGCTGATCATGTTCGTTTAAATGTAACTGCTGTTTATACAATTGAACAAGTTAAAGCTATTACAGAAGCAGTGACTGAAGGTGTACCTACATATATCTCTGTCTTTGCGGGACGTATTGCTGATACGGGTGTAGATCCACTTCCTTTAATGAAAGAATCTGTAAAAGTCGCACATAGTAAAAATGGTGTTAAATTATTATGGGCAAGTTGCCGTGAAGTGTTCAATGTTATCCAAGCTAATGAAATTGGCGCCGATATTATCACTTGTCCAGCAGATGTTGTTAAGAAAGTTAACAATAATCTTGGACGCGATATTAATGAATTGCCAGTGGATACAGTTCAAGGATTTGCAAAAGATATTAAAAGTTCTGGATTATCAATATTATAAAATCACTATATCTAATTATGACCAACCGAGTCTAAGACTACAAATATGTCTTAGACTCGGTTTTAGTGTTATATGAATATCAAAGAGAGGGAGTAATAAAGTATCTTTCTTTTTTATTGAGTTTGTTTTAAAATCGGTGTTCAGTTAAAATTTATGAATATAATTAAATAGAAAGGAATTAAGTTATGGAAGAAACTGCTTTTAGAGAAAAAGTAAGAAAACAATTGTGGTTTTTAAATAAAAAAGAAAAGCAATTATTAGAACATACTTTTGAACAAAATAATGCTTCATTTAATAATGCAGAACAGAAATTTATGAAACCTACTCGTTTTGCTAATCAATTTTTACAGGTTCATATTTTTCGAAATAAACATTTTTCAAATGGATATTTTTTCTTATTAATTATATTATTTGTTCTCACCTACATCCTATTACTAGGATGGTTTTTAGCTGGATTTATCGCAAGTTTAGCAGTAGTCAATCAGTTTATAAATCCTAAAGCAGAATTAAGTCTAATCTATCTTGTATTAATCTTAGTTTTTGCCATTATTAGTTTGGTTGTCAGTTTGTATCTCATAAGATTTGTGACTGCTTTGTTTACTAAAAGATTACTTGAATATAAGTTTAATGAAAAGAAGTCGTCTTATTAATTAAATAGGCTAATAGAATACTTTCTTGCCATTTTTTATAAACTAAAATGTAAGGCTCATCCACTACGCATTGAGCTGAATTATCAAAGGTAATAATGGTTTTATTTTGAGAAGACGTTAATCCAATAATACGTTGCGCATTAAAATATATTTGTATGGGTGCACGTTGATGTTTGATTGGAAATAAAATGACGTCTTTAGAAATATAAATAGGAACTAGTTTATTGATAGATAATAAGCGTTTAGCTAATTTAAGTTGTTGTGTATATGATTTATTAAATTGTTCTAGATAGTATATGACAATCTTTTTAATATGAAAGGGTAGAATCATATCATATGTTTTAAAACAACATTTAGTCTGAATTGTGGAACCTTCTAAAGTTTGAATGTATAACAAATCGAAAGTATTATGAGGTAACATGCCAATCACCTTCTAAATAATATTGCTGAAGTTTGATACGGGCAGAAGATTTATATTTTTTAATTGTAGTGTCTGAGACATTCATCTTTTTAGCGATTTCATATTGTTTGTATCCACGAAGATAATATATCAGCCATTGATATTCATTTGAATTTAAAATATATTTGAAATCATTAAAAAAAGATTCATCTTTCAATGTATAAGTTAAAGAATGATTTAACGCTGCAATATCTAAGCAGTCAATCTTCAATTGCTCCTTTCTAAAAAGATCAATAAGATAAAACTTTAATCGCTGATAAATAAAAGAGGATAAAGATACAGAGGAAGATGGGTTATAAATTTTGGAGATTTCCCACAATTTTATTAATAATAATTGATAAAATTCATCATAATTATA
This sequence comes from Staphylococcus sp. HMSC072H03, assembly GCF_001809305.1. Classification (NCBI taxonomy): domain Bacteria; kingdom Bacillati; phylum Bacillota; class Bacilli; order Caryophanales; family Staphylococcaceae; genus Staphylococcus; species Staphylococcus sp. HMSC072H03. Next base: position 19,075 of record NZ_KV796874.1, on the reverse strand, counting down.
AGTGATACGGTATTGTCTTAACAAATGATGAATCATTTTATGATATTTTATGTGTAATGAACTAAAATCTAAAATAGTTATTCTTTCTCCTTAGTTATGTACATAAACAATATTTCCGGATGTATAAATTCTACATGAGGTATCGTGAATTTTCATTTGCTTAATTTAATAAATAGGTGTTAAATAGTAAACATAGAATCGTTGGATTGGATAATATATGGCTTTAACAAGTTTGTAAGATTAATATTCGACATTTGTACAATAAAATATAGGAGGTATGAAGTTGGATTACGCACATTTAAATCTTGAGCACTTTTTTGCAAGACATGATGATTTAGACGTCATTAGAGATCGTTCTGAATTTGTAATGATAAATAATTTTACAAATGAAATGATGTATCGTGATGGTGATATTGAAGGGACAATTGATTTAAATCAATATTATTATAAGAATAGATCGCAAGCTGTCAGTTTTATTATGATGGATTATAAAAGAAATAACGAATAATTAAATATGTTAACCTTACTACAAATAACTATATTTATTTAATAGATAAAAATCATTGAGTAATGAAATGTTGAGTATTTCATTACTTTTTATTTTTTATTAAATTTCAATTTTGTTACTTTTATTTTATGAATATGTAACATTATAATTATAAAATTGTTTATGAGAATTAAAAATGTTAGAATTTATTATCATAGATGACTTTTCTATAAATGAAATTACAACATTAACCTAAGAGGTGTGAATATGACAAAGCACAGAAAAGGTTCTATTATAGGCCTAATAGGGTTACTTATTATTTTAGTAGCAGCTGGCTTCATTTTTTTCTCAATGATTTCTGATCAGATATTTTTCAAAAAAGTAAATGAAGTAGAGAAAGTTCAACATGTGAACGTCACGCTTGATAAAGCTGCTGCAAAACAAATAGATAACTATACAAGTCAACAAGTATCGAATAAAAACAATAATGCATGGAGAGATGCATCAGCAAGTGAAATTAAAGGTGCAATGGATAGTAGTAAATTTATCGATGATGATAAACAAAAATATCAATTTTTAGATTTATCTAAATATCAAGGGATTGATAAAAATCGTATCAAACGTATGTTGTTCGATCGACCTACATTATTGAAACATACTGATGCTTTTGTAAATGCTGCAAAAGAAAAACATGTTAATGAAGTCTATTTAATTTCTCATGCATTATTAGAAACAGGTTCAGTAAAAAGTGAACTTGCGAATGGTGTAAATATTGATGGTAAAAAATATTATAATTTTTATGGCGTTGGAGCTTTAGATGAAGATCCAATCAAAACAGGTGCTGAATATGCGAAAAAACATGGTTGGGATACACCAGAGAAAGCAATTAAAGGTGGCGCAGACTTTATTCATAAACACTTCCTATCTCACGATGATCAAAATACATTATATAGCATGAGATGGAATCCTATGAATCCTGGTGAACATCAATATGCGACTGATATTAAATGGGCTGAAAGTAATGCGGAAATTATTGCTGATTTCTATAAAGAAATGAAAACAGAAGGTAAATACTTCAAGCTATATGTTTATAAAGATGATCAAAAACATCAATAATCAAAATAAAAACCAACATTATCTTTAATTAGATGATGTTGGTTTTTTTATTTATTCAGCTTTGTTTTTTCTTGAAGCCCAAGTAAATCCAATGATAAAAACAATTAATGTTTTTAATAAAAATTTCATTGTTTAGTCACCTCAATATCTAAATTTTAACATAGTTACACATGATTATTTATGTTTTGAAATGGATCATCGTGTTAATAGTGAAACATTTTGAAGTCGAGAATCGTATTGGTATAATATGATAATATTCAACATAATACAAATATATAAAAGGATGATGTTAAATATGCGAGTAGCAATTATAGGCATGGGTACAGCAGGTGTAAGTGTACTTAGACAACTCGTTAAACATAAAGACTTTAAGCAATTAAAAGTCGATGTCTACGATAATGAATTTAATATGGGACAGGGTGTTCCTTTTCAAAATGATAGTAGTCAATTATTAATTAACTTACCCACTAAAAAGATGAGTTTAAATTTAGATGATGATGAAGAGTTTTGGAAATGGTATCAAACACAATCTGATTTTACGTTTAAAAATCCAAAGTATTTACCAAGATTTGTTTTTGGCCATTATATGAAATCATACTTATCAAATTATGAGACATTATATGATAACCTTACAGTCATTAAACAACCAGTACAAGAAGTCTTCATTAATTCAAATATAGATGAAACCACATTGAAATATTATGTCTGTACGTCTAAAGATATGAAGCATTGTCAAGTATATGATTACATATTTTTAACTATAGGTACTTTATCATATCACGATCCTTATCATTTAAAAGGTATAAAAGGTTATATTCAAACTCCTTACCCTACATATAATACTTTAGATGATGTACAAGAATCTGATGATATTGCTATTATTGGAACAGGATTAGCTAGTTTAGATGTAGTGCGTTATGTAGCGTTTCATCATCCTAAACTACCTATCACAATGACGAGTCGTTCTGCTCAATTGCCTAGCGTAAGAGGAAACATGAAAAAAATTGAGTTTCAATGTTTAACAAAATCTAAATTTAATGATATTAAAGATAAGTACTTTGGAAATGTGCCATTAGAGAAAGCATTCGATTTATTTAAAGAAGAGTGTGATTTAAATGGTATTGATTTACAGAAATTGGTTCACCGCCGAACAGGAGATACGATTAAAGATTTAAATTATGATTTAGAACATCCAGATGAGATAGGTATATTCCAAACATTAATAGAGAATGTCAAAGAAAATTTAAATTGGATTTGGAATAGTTTTAGTCGTCAAGATCAAATTGAATTCGATAAACGTTTCACTAAAATTATTCAACTTAACTCAAACCCTATGCCTCCAAGAACTGCAAAACTCATCAAGCAATTAATAAAAGATGGTTCATTAGTGATTAGAAAGGATTTAGAAAATGTGGTACATAAAAATGGACTATTTAATTTAAAATTTAAAAATGATGAACAATGGTATCCACATCATATTATTATTAATGCAACAGGTTCTAAAACACATTTAAAAGATTTAGATGAAGATGATCAATTTATCTTAAATCTTCAAAATCGACAAATTGTTCAAGCCCATCCTATGGGTGGAATACAAATTATCCCAGAAACAAATCAGGTGATTAGTCCAAGATATGGTACTTTAAATAATATGATTGCTATTGGACAAATCACTAATGGAGTAAATAAATTGCGGAATGGAGTAAAAATGATTGTTAATCAAGCGGTAAGTGCAGTGGATTATTTATATGAAATTCGAAAAGAATTTGATTATACAGTATAATGCTTTACACAATAATGAATAAATATCTCTTTAAGAGTTAAATTTAAAAATCAAATTGAAATTCTTTATTTGTAATTTTCCAAAAATAAATGTAAGATGATATATGTAGTACTAAACTACGATGACTCAAATTTAATCACAATTTCATACGTATTCTTTCGGGGCAGGGTGTAATTCCCAACCGGCAGTAATTAAGCCTGCGACCCACTTAATCTTAATTTATTAAGTGGCTGATCTAGTGAGACTCTAGAGCCGACAGTAAAAGTCTGGATGGGAGAAAGAATCAATCACATCATTACTGAATGATGTATAAGCATGCACAATATAAAAATTGTAGTACGCTTATTTAAGTATATACATGCCCTATGCCTGTGAAACAGGTATGGGGTTTTTTTAGAGGTGATAAATTGAGTGAATTTATGAAATATGCAATTCAATTAGCACAAATGGTGAAGGGACAAACTGGAGTTAATCCTCCTGTTGGCTCAGTTGTTGTGAAGGATGGGCGTATTGTGGGACTAGGTGCACATTTAAAGCAAGGAGAGAAACATGCGGAAGTTCAGGCTTTAGATATGGCACAAGATAAAGCAAAAGGCGGCACCATTTATATTTCTCTTGAACCCTGTACACATTATGGGTCAACACCACCTTGTGTGAATAAAATTATTGAACATGGGCTTAGTAAAGTGATTTATGCTGTAAAAGATACGACGTTATCTTCTGAGGGAGATATCATTCTTGAAAAGGCAGGTATTGAAGTTGAATATCAATATTCAGAAGAAGCTTTTGCTTTGTATGAAGATTTCTTCAAAGCAAAACAACATAAAATCCCTGAAATTACAGTAAAAGTCTCGACTTCGTTAGATGGGAAACAAGCGACTGATAGTGGACAAAGTCAATGGATTACGAATAAAGCTGTAAAACAAGATGTATATCGTTTAAGACATACTCATGATGCCGTATTAACTGGTAATGGAACGCTTGAAGCGGATAATCCACAATATACAACACGTATTCAAGATGGTAAACATCCAATAAGAATCATACTATCTAAGCGAGGTCAAATTGATTATTCAAAACAGATATTTCACGATCAATTAAGTGAAATTTGGATTTATACTGAAAATCATGAACTAAAAAGTCCAAGTCATCATATAAAAATAATATATTTAGAAACATGTAATTTAAAATCTATTTTATCTGATATATATCAAAGAGGTGTTGGCAGATTATTAGTAGAAGCTGGGCCTCATATAACTTCAGAATTTCTCCAATCTAATTATTTAGACCATCTTATTATTTATTATGCCCCGAAAATAATAGGCGGTATTGGAAAAAATCAATTTTATCAAACTGATAATGTCATTGATTTAGCTAATGCGCCACAATTTGAAGTGATTTCTACCGAGTCTATTCAACAAAATATTAAAATGACATTGCGAAAGAAGTGAAGATAAATGTTTACAGGTATCGTTGAAGAAATAGGTACTGTAAAGCGTATTCGCACTCAACAATCCGTAAGGACATTAGATATTTCATGTCAAAAAATTATAGAAGATATGCATATTGGTGATTCTATAAGCGTAAATGGTGCGTGTTTAACAGTCATTGATTTTAAACAAAATCAATTTTCTGTCCAAGTGATTAAAGGTACTGAAAATAAAACCTATTTAGCTAATATTAAAGAAAATGATGAAGTCAATCTTGAACGTGCAATGTCAGGTAGTGGACGTTTCGGAGGACATTTTGTATTAGGTCATGTAGATGCAAAAGGAACAATTATAAATATCAGAGAAACGCCTAATTCACGCATTGTATCTATTAAGGCATCGGACTCGGTCATCAAACAAATGGTTAAGCAAGGTTCTATTACTGTTGATGGCGTAAGTTTAACAATTTTTGACTTGCATCAACATAGTTTTGATATCCATCTTATTCCTGAAACAAGACGTTCAACGATTCTTTCTAATAAAAAAATGGGCGATGAAGTTCATCTTGAAACAGATGTATTATTTAAATATGTTGAAAGTATAGTTGGTAAAAATAAATCTGATTTATCAGTTGATAAATTAAAAGCATATGGTTTTTAGGAGGGGCTTAAATGAAATTCGATAGCATTGAAGAAGCGTTAGAAGCATTAAGAAATGGCGATAGTATTATTGTAGTAGATGATGAAGATCGTGAAAATGAAGGTGACTTAATTGCAGTCACTCAATGGATGAAAGATGATACCATTAATTATATGGCCAAAGAAGCGCGTGGATTAATTTGTGCTCCTATAAGTTCACAGATTGCTGAACGTCTAAATCTTAAAACTATGGTTGATGGTAATACAGATGAATACGGTACAAATTTCACTGTAAGTATCGATCATATCTCTACTACTACAGGAATTAGTGCATTTGATCGTACAGCAACAGCGAAAGCGTTAATTAATCCTGATTCTAAACCAGAAAGTTTCCATAAACCAGGACATTTATTTCCTTTAGTGTCTAAAGAAAAAGGTGTATTAGTTAGACCAGGACATACGGAGGCTGCTGTAGATTTAGCTAAATTAACTGGTGCTGCACCTGCTGGAGTTATATGTGAGATAATGAATGACGATGGTACGATGGCAAAAGGTAATGAATTACAACAATTTAAAGAGCGTCATCAATTAAAAATGATTACAATTGAAAGTTTAATTAATTATCGTCGCAAACAAGAAAGCGAAGGTATTGAACTTAAAGCAACTGTAAAAATGCCAACGGATATTGGTGATTTTAAAATGTATGGTTTTCAATCTCAATATACACATGAAGATATTGTTGTACTTGGCAAAGGAGAACCACGTACAACTGAAAATGTAAGACTACATTCTGCTTGTTTAACAGGTGATATTTTCCACAGTCAACGATGTGATTGTGGCGCTCAATTAGAAGCATCAATGAAATATATAAATGATCATGGTGGATTAATTATTTATTTACCACAAGAGGGTAGAGGCATTGGTTTAATGAATAAACTAAAAGCTTATGAATTAATTGAGCAAGGACATGATACGGTTACTGCAAACTTAGCATTAGGTTTTGATGAAGACTTAAGAGATTATCATATAGCTGCTCAAATTCTTAAATATTTTAATGTTCAACAAGTTAATTTATTAAGTAATAATCCTAAGAAATTTGAAGGCTTGGAAGATTATGGTATAAAAGTTGCAGATCGTACAGAAATTATTGTGCCAGAAACGGAACATAATCATCATTATATGGAAACAAAAAAATTGAAAATGGGACATCTTATTTAGGAGGAATTTAGAATGAATTTTGAAGGTAAATTAGTCGGTACAAATTTAAAAGTTGCAATAGTAGTGAGTAGATTTAATGATTTTATTACCAATCGTTTATTAGATGGAGCGAAAGATACATTAGTAAGACATGGTGTAGATGAAGATAACATTGATGTTGCGTATGTACCAGGTGCATTTGAAATTCCACTTGTTGCTAAAAAATTAGCGCAAAAAAATGATTATGATGCAGTGATTACTTTAGGCTGTGTCATTAGAGGTGCAACATCTCATTATGACTATGTTTGTAATGAAGTTGCTAAAGGCGTATCAAAAGCAAATGATGTTACGAATACACCAGTTATTTTCGGTGTTTTAACAACTGAAAGTATTGAACAAGCAGTTGAAAGAGCGGGTACGAAAGCAGGTAATAAAGGTGCAGAAGCGGCAGTAAGTGCAATTGAAATGGCAAACTTACTTAAACAGTTTTAATTAATGTAGAGCGTCTCGATAATTTTAAGGATTATCGAGACGCTCTGTATTTCAACGTTTTAGTAATTTCACAATACTAGATACTAATGTAAGTGTTCCTAAAGCTAGTCCACTAACTAAGCCAATTTTTTTTAGTGCTTCTGTTGAAATAAATTCTTGATAGGCAAGGGAAAGATTTTGAGGTCTCTCAGCCAGGCGACGCATGAAATAAGCAAACCAGTCATTGCCATATGGAACATAAACGGTAAAGTGATATCCTTGTCTAGCAATCTCTTCTGCTAATTCATTACGAAAACCATACAACATTTGAAATTCAAAAGTGCTTTTTTCAATATGATGATCTTTGACAAATTGTTTAACATGGTTAATGATTTTATCATCATGTGTTGCAATTGACGTAAAGTTTTTGGCATTAAGTAAACGTTTTTCAATAATATTTATATAATTTTTATCTATATCTTTTTTACTTTGATAAGCAATCGTATCATTTTCTTTATAAGCGCCTTTGACCAGTCTTAATCGTAATTCTGGGTACTTATCAATTAATTTCTCTGCATCATAAAGGTATCCTTGAATAACTGTACCGACATTTCTAAATTCTCCTTTTAACCTGTCTAAAATCTGTAATGTTTGTGATAAGCTATTATATTTTTCCATATCAATATTAATATGCATATTATCATAGGTATTAGCCTTTAATAAAATGTCTCTTAAATTTTGATAGGCTAACTCAGTATCAAATTCACCGCCTAATGAACTCACTTTCACCGACATATGTGCACTCACTTGATATTTATTAATAGCTTCCATTATCTCAAGAATTTCATTTTTAGCTTGAGTCGCTGCTGCTTTAGTATTAACAAATTCTCCAAGATTATCTACAGTAACATCAATATGTTTAGCGTTTAAACGTTCAATTGTATCAATGAGTTGTTCTATAGTATTACCCGCAACAACTCTATTAGCCCCCATGGTAGGTCCGATTTTTTTAGCCATTTCATTTAAATATGTAATATTTGATAATGTTATGAAAAAATCTCTGAATAAAGACATATCTATTCCTCCATCCCACTCGTATCTATCTCTATAACAAGTTTAGCATGAATACATCGTTTAAGAAAGCGTTTACATTTAGGAGGTAAAATACGTTTAAATTCATTAGTCATAAATTAAGAGAATCTATATACTGTTTAACAACAATTAAAGGTATAATTTGATATAATACATTTGATAAACATTCAATTAGAGAGGATTCAAAAATATGTGGAAGTGGGAAACAGAACATGACGCTAAAGGCGTAATCATCATAGTACATAATATGTTAGAACATACTGGTAGATATGCGTATGTGATTACGATGTTGAGACGTAATGGTTATCACGTAATTATGGGTGATTTACCTGGACAAGGTCAAACTTCACGAGCTAACAGAGGTCAACTACAACGTTTTGAAATTTACCATGAACAGTTAGTTGAATGGATAAAAATTGCAAACGAATATAAATTACCAACATTTGTTATGGGTGTTGGATTAGGTGGTTTAATTATTCTCAATTTACTTGAAAAGACTGAACTACCTATTGAGGGCATATTACTACTCTCTCCAATGCTTGAATTTAAGAAAAATTATAAAACACGAAAAAATATGTTTATATCTAATATTGGAAAGAGCTCAAAAGGTACACAATTTAAATTAGGAATAGATTATGAAGATTTAACTCGTAATTCAGAAGTGATTAATGAGACAAATCATGACGGATTGATGTTAAAGAAAGTATCTTACAAATGGTTTAACATTATTAATGAAACGATGAAAGACACATCACAACATATTAAAGATATCAAACCGTTACCCACTTTATTAATGTATGGTACCGAAGATAAAATTTTAGAAACATCTTCAATAGATATTTTAAAACAACAATTTCTTGCAGATGAATTTTATTTTAAAGCGTGGAAAGGGTTTTATCATGAGATTCACAATGAACCTGAACGAGATCAAGTCATGAGATATATATTAACTTTCTTGAATAATAGCGTAAATACAATGGGATTTATTGTACAAGAAGAAGATATTGAGGAAGTATAAGATAATCTTTAAAAATCTATAAAGAATAGCTCGTAGAAGACAGATATCTACGAGCCTATTCTATATCAAAATTATGGTTATAATATTATAAATGAGCTAAAATTACAATATAAGTAGAATTATAACTATCAATTACTTTTTATAAATTGTATGAATTTAGTATTAGAATTATAATATAAATATTGATTTAAAAAATATAGTTGATATATTATTAAAAAATACCAAATCGTATAAACTTAATAATAAATTGAATTATAGTTATTATACATAATATGAGAGATCAAGGGGAATGAATGATGAAATTACAAAAAAAAGAAACGGTATCTATGGTATTGAAATTAGAGAAATTATTGAAGGATATAGATTCTATATTTAGAATTATTTATGAGAAGTATCATTTAAATAAAGAAGAAGTACTTATTTTATTAACGTTATGGGAAAAGGGGCCTATGACATTAAAAGAGATGGATCAATACGTTAATATCAAGTCATATAAACGAACAAGAACGTATAATAATTTAGTTCAATCTGATTGGGTTTACAAAGAGCGTCCAATTGACGACGAACGTACGGTTATTATCCATTTTAATGAAGAAAAAAATAAATATAGAAATGAATTATTAGATTTTATTACTACTATTATTAAAAGAAAATATGAATCTTTAGAAAATAGTTTGAATTCATTGATGAGCGTTTAATATAAAAAAACCCATAAATTAAAACTACGATTTGATGTTTTAATTTATGGGTTTTAAAATTTAACGTTTTTCAATCGCACATATAAAAGGTGCATGATTAACTTGATTGATAAATTGATATTTTAATATGTGTGCTTTACTTTGATCAAAGTTTTCGAGATATTTTAATAATTCATCTCTTTCGATTTGTCCTTCCTCATGTCCATGATAAATCACTAGTACAATAATACCTTCTGTACTTAATAGTTTAAAAATACTTTCAATAGCTTGAATAGTGGTTTCAGGTTTAGTAACAATGGATTTATCACCTTTAGGCAGATATCCCAAATTGAAAATAGCTGCATCCACGTTTCCGATGATATCACTTGGTATATCATTTAAGATATTTTCATGTCCATCATGTATCAATGTAACATGTTTAAAAGGTGCTATTTTTTCTTTTGTATGTTCAATAGCTTCTTTTTGTATATCGAAACCAAACACTTTGCCATTTGGAACCTGTTTAGCTAAAAATAGGGTATCATGGCCGTTACCACAGGTAGCATCAATAACAATACTATCTTCTTGAATATGTTGCTTAATAAGTGTTTTAGCAAAAGGAAGAATGCGTTCTAATTTCATGAATTCACCTTAGTATTAGATGTGTAAAACTTACCTTGATAAGATTCACGACGTGCTAATTCATCATCTATTTCATTGAGAACTTCCCACTTGTTAACACTCCACATTGGTCCTACCATTAAATCAATCGGTCCATCTCCAGTAATACGATGAATAATCATGTCTGGCGGAAGGATTTCAAGTTGATCACACACTAAGTTTGTATAATCTTCTTGCGTCATAAATTCAAGCATACCTTTTTCGTATTGTTTAACCATTGGTGTACCTTTAAGTAAATGTAATAAATGGATTTTAATACCTTGAACATCCATTTGTGCCACTTCTCGTGCTGTTTCCATCATCATATGATAATCTTCACCTGGTAAGCCATTAATGATGTGTGTACATACGTTAATATTATGTTTACGCAATTTAGCTACACCTTCGTAATACGTTTGCATATCGTGAGCACGATTAATTAAATCAGAGGTCTTTTGATGAACTGTTTGAAGACCAAGTTCCACCCATAAATAAGTACGTTGATTTAGTTCAGCTAAGTATTCAACCACATCATCTGGCAGACAATCTGGACGTGTAGCGATAGATAAACCAATAACTCCTTCTTCTTTTAACACAGGTTCATATTTTTCTTTTAAAACTTCTACAGGTGCATGGGTATTAGTAAATGCTTGGAAGTAAGCAATATATTTACCTTCACTCCATTTTTCATGCATTCGTTCTTTAATTTGTTGGAATTGTACTTCAATTGGATCGGCTCTATTTCCTGCAAAGTCACCACTACCAGCTGCTGAACAAAATGTACAACCGCCATGTGCGACAGTACCATCTCTATTTGGACAGTCAAATCCGCCATCTAGAGCAACTTTAAAAATTTTCTGTCCGAATTTATTTTTTAAATGGTAATTCCATGTATGATATCGTTTATTTTCAAAGGCATACGGGAAATACTTACCCATAACACATTATCCTTTCTATCTAACTTAGTTCTAAGTAAAGATTTTAACATATTTTAATGTTATAGTGTTTATTATAGTTCGATAAAAATATAAAGAGAGGACTTAAAAATTATGAATATACCTAGATCAGTATGGTGGCTAGTTATAGGAATGGCATTAAATATAACTGGCTCTAGCTTTTTATGGCCTTTAAATACGATTTATATGAAAGAAGAATTAGGAAAAAGCTTGACAGTTTCTGGGATTGTTCTAATGATTAATTCTTTTGGAATGGTAGTTGGTAACTTACTAGGTGGAACGTTGTTCGATAAGTTAGGTGGTTATAGAACAATCATGATAGGTACTATTACTTGTTTGCTTAGTACAACATTACTTAATTTCTTTCATGGATGGCCGTGGTATGCAGTTTGGTTAGTGCTACTTGGTTTTGGTGGGGGAATGATTGTTCCAGCAATCTATGCAATGGCTGGTGCCGTTTGGCCTAATGGTGGCAGAACAACTTTTAATGCTATTTACTTAGCTCAAAACATAGGTGTTGCTACCGGAGCTGCAATGGGAGGATTCGTTGCTGAATTTAGCTTTAATTTTATCTTCTTAGCTAATTTAATCATGTACGTATTATTTGGAATTGTAGCCTTTACGCAATTTAATTTAGAATACCATGCTAAAGTGAAATCACCAGATAGTCTAGATATCCAAAGTAAAGAAAATAAAAAACGTTTTATAGCTTTAATACTATTATGTGCCATGTTTAGTATTTGTTGGATTGGATACATTCAATGGGAAACAACAATAGCTTCATTTACGCAACAAATTAATATTTCAATGTCTCAATATAGTGTATTATGGACAGTAAATGGAATTATGATTTTAGTTGCACAACCATTAATTAGACCAGTCATTCGTTTGTTAAAAGGAAACTTAAAATATCAAATGTTTGTTGGTATTTTAATTTTTATGTTGTCATTCTTTGTTACAAGTTTTGCAGAACAATTTACTGTTTTCTTAATAGGAATGATTATTCTTACTTTTGGTGAAATGTTTGTATGGCCTGCAGTACCAACGATTGCCAATTATTTAGCACCGCAAGGTAAGCAAGGTCAATATCAGGGTGTAGTAAATTCTGCATCAACTGTAGGGAAAGCATTTGGTCCTCTAATCGGGGGTATATTGGTAGATACATTCAATATGAGTGCAATGTTCATAGGAATGATCATTCTTTTATTAATTGGAATGTTTTTCTTATCTATTTTTGATAAGGGTCTACCAAAACATTCACAACATGAAAATCGTTGAAAGACAACTTGAAATTAAACATATAAAATATGCTGAACCACTTGCAATTAGGTTACGAATCTCATAATATTAAACTGTATTGGAGTAGTAACTTAAATACTTTTCTAAAGAGAGCTAGTGGTGGTGCAAACTAGCGTTAAGAATTAAGTGAACTTACCGTTAATTAATCGAATTTAAAACATCTCTTACTATTATAAAGTGCACATGTAAAATGTGAATGAGGGTGGTACCGCGGCTAAAGAAAGTCGTCCCTGTCAAAAGTAATAGTTTGAGGTGTTTTATTTTTATTAGGAGGAAAATACTTTGGGTTATAATCACAAAGAGATTGAACAGAAATGGCAAAATTATTGGGCTGAGAATAAAACATTCAAAGCAAGCGATAATTTAGGCCAAAAAAAATTCTATGCATTAGATATGTTTCCATATCCATCTGGTGCGGGATTACACGTAGGACATCCAGAAGGATATACTGCAACGGATATTATTTCTCGTTATAAACGTATGCAAGGATATAATGTATTACATCCAATGGGGTGGGATGCCTTTGGATTACCCGCTGAGCAGTACGCGTTAGATACAGGAAATGATCCTAGAGAATTTACTAAAAAGAATGTTCAAACATTTAAACGTCAAATTCAAGAACTAGGTTTTAGTTATGACTGGGATCGAGAAGTTAATACTACAGATCCTGAATATTATAAATGGACGCAATGGATTTTTATTCAGCTTTATAATAAAGGACTCGCATATGTAGATGAGGTTGCAGTAAACTGGTGTCCAGCACTTGGTACAGTGTTATCAAATGAAGAGGTTGTAGATGGTGTATCAGAACGTGGAGGTCATCCTGTATATAGACGTCCGATGAAACAATGGGTATTAAAAATTACAGAATATGCCGATCGTTTATTAGAAGATTTAGATGAATTAGATTGGCCTGAATCAATTAAAGATATGCAAAGAAACTGGATTGGTCGTTCTGAAGGTGCACGTGTGTCATTTAATGTTGAAAATACTAATGACACTATTGATGTGTTTACAACACGTCCAGATACTATCTACGGTACAACATTCTTAGTACTTAGTCCTGAACATGCGTTAGTGAATGAAATGACTACTGATGACAAAAAAGAAGTGGTTAAACAGTATCAAGAAGAAGCATCAAAAAAATCAGACTTAGAGCGTACTGATTTAGCAAAAGATAAATCAGGTGTGTTTACTGGGGCGTATGCTATTAACCCATTATCAGGTAAAAAACTTCCAATTTGGATTGCTGATTATGTATTATCGACTTATGGTACGGGTGCAGTGATGGCAGTACCAGGACATGATGAGCGCGACCATGAATTTGCTAAGAAATTTGATTTACCTATCATTGAAGTCATCGAGGGCGGAAATGTTCAAGAAGAAGCATATACTGGAGAAGGAGCACATATCAATTCTGGCGAACTAGATGGGCTAGATAATAAAGAAGCAATTTCTAAAGCAATTACTTTACTCGAAGCCAAAGGTGCTGGCGAGAAAAAAGTGAATTACAAATTACGTGACTGGTTATTTAGTAGACAACGTTATTGGGGAGAACCAATTCCAGTGATTCATTGGGAAGATGGTACGATGACAACTGTGCCTGAAGAAGAACTTCCATTATTACTTCCTGAAACTGACCAAATCAAACCATCTGGTACGGGTGAATCACCATTAGCCAATATTGATGACTTTGTAAATGTTGTTGATGAAAAAACAGGCATGAAAGGTCGTCGCGAAACAAATACTATGCCACAATGGGCTGGTAGTTGTTGGTATTATTTACGATATATTGATCCACATAATGAGAATATGTTAGCAGATCCAGAGAAATTAAAACATTGGTTGCCGGTAGACTTATATATTGGTGGAGTAGAACATGCGGTACTTCACTTACTGTATTCAAGATTCTGGCATAAAGTATTATATGATTTAGGTGTAGTTCCTACGAAAGAACCATTCCAAAAATTATTCAACCAAGGTATGATTCTCGGTGAAGGCAACGAAAAAATGAGTAAATCTAAGGGTAACGTTGTTAATCCTGATGATATCGTAGCATCACATGGCGCAGATACATTACGCCTATATGAAATGTTTATGGGACCATTAGATGCAGCTATAGCATGGAGTGAAAATGGATTAGATGGCTCTAGACGTTTCTTAGATCGTGTATGGAGATTATTCATTAATGAAGATGGGTCATTATCTAATAAAATTGTTGAAAATAACGATAATTCATTAGATAAAGTTTATAATCAAACGGTTAAAAAAGTGACTGAAGACTTTGATACTCTTAACTTTAATACGGCAATTAGTCAATTAATGGTATTTATCAATGATTGTTATAAAGCGAATCACATTTACAAACCTTATGTAGAAGGATTTGTTAAAATGTTAGCACCAATTGCCCCTCACATTAGTGAAGAGTTATGGCAACGTTTAGGCAATCAAGAAACTATTACGTATCAACCTTGGCCTACGTATAATGAATCATTACTTGTAGATGATGAGATTGAAATTGTAGTGCAAGTTAATGGTAAAGTAAGAGCGAAAATCAATATTCCTAAAGACTTATCTAAAGAAGATATGCAAGAGTTAGCATTACAAAATGAAAATGTTAAACTATCTATAGAAGGTAAAGAGATTAAAAAAGTTATCGCTGTACCTCAAAAATTAGTGAATATCGTTGCAAAATAATGGAAGAGGAGTTTTAAAATGGAAACAATAACAGTAGATCAATTAAAAGAGAAAATACTAGGATCTAATCCAGTAAATATTATCGATGTGCGAACAGATGAAGAAACTGCAATGGGGACAATTCCTGGAGCTAAAACTATTCCAATGGATCAAATTGCTGATAACTTAAATCAATTTAATAAAAATGAAACGTACTACATCGTTTGTGCTGCAGGTGTTCGTAGTGAAAAAGTAGCGAACTACCTTGAAAATGAAGGTATTCATGCAGTTAATGTTGAAGGGGGCATGCAAGCATGGGGTGATGAAGGTATTGAAATAGACAGTATATAATGATTTATAGATATTTAAACAATAATACAGAAAAACAGCGAAGTTATGATTCTTCGCTGTTTTTTTATAATTTAACTTATTTTTAATATTTTTATATTATTTAGTTGTAGTACTTTTAATTTTATTATGATATTATATTTAAGTGTGAATATAATATTATGTAAGTGAGAGTAACAACTATAGCATACATAAAACATTTTCATTATAACAATTGACATCAAGAGAGAACATCAAGGAGGAAACATAATGAATCTTTTTAAAAAACAGAAATTTAGTATTCGTAAATTTAGTGTGGGGACATTTTCAACGCTAATTGCTACATTAGTGTTTTTATCACATCCTGGTCATGCAGCAACTCATGATGCAGAAACAAATACAAGTGCGCCACAAACGAATGAAAGTGCGACGATTAATAAACAAAATACTAATATTGAACAACCACATAATGAAACAACGTCAGCAAATACATCTAATTCAAATGAAAATAATCGAAATAATGAAAGTAATACTTCAAGTGATTATTCAATTAACCGTGAACGTGAAGAAGGTACAGTGAATAATGTAATTAATAGCACTGAAAATAATACAAATCATAATGAGAAAGTAACAACTAATGACGTAGTTAGTAATGAAAATAATCATGAAACTACAAACGTTAATCAACCACATAGAAGAGGGAAACGTTCAGTAGATAACACTCCTAGTACTACAAATACAGATCCGATGGCTGTAAATGAACAAAATACTGGTCAAATCATTAATGGGACATTTACAGATAATTCACAGGGTGCGACGATACCGACTAAGAATTTAGAGTCTGCAATGAATGAAGCAAATACTGTACCGGGTTGGCATGTAAATAGTAATGATCAAACCATCATTCCATTAATTTGGGGTCCTAAATCGTTGCCCGCATACAATCCTTATATATTCGATAAAACCAATAATAAAATTGGTGTAGTACTATCAAAATATAATGGTAACTTTAATCAAGTTCCAGGTATAGCTGATCCTACAGTAGGATCAATTTACCAAGATGTTGATGTTACTCCTGGATCAGAAATCCAATTACATTATATTTCTAGTAGTATGAATAATATATGGGGGGTTAATGGTGCAAGAGTGTATATTTACGATGCGAATAATCCTTCTACACTTTTATATAAAGGAACTCCGGATATATTACAGAACCCAATTGGTAACTTTGTAGGTGTATTTCAAGTGCCAGAAACAGTCTCACGATTAAGATTAAGATTTGAATCGGCATTAAATCGTAGTACTGATTCTACTAATGGACATAGACTCCTTACTGGTCCTAATAACTTTGGAGGCGGAGTGTTAGCTGATGTTACCATTAATAGTGGCGCATATTTAACTGCGACAGTAAATAATACACACTACTTTGCACAATCTGGATCCATAAATGCTGATCGAGTTTATCAAGAAATAGGGTTTAGAATTGAAAATAGAGGACATTCTAGTTCAAATAAAACAGAATATACGATTGTTTTACCAGAAGATGTGACATATGTATCTACAAAAAATGCTACTGGAAAATTTAATGCAGCAACTAAAGAGTTAACAGTTAAAATAGATCGACTTGAAGCAGGAGCAAGTAAAAATATTTCTATAGGATTATCCTTACCAACTGATCGACCAATTGAAAAAGAATTCTTAGGACATTTGACTTATGTTACAGATGGTATAAATATGAATAGGTTAAGTGATTCTAAAGATTTTGGACGTAATAATGGCGATCATTATACAAGATACGGTGTGCATAATGAATTTGTAAGTGTTGATTCTGCTATGCGACAAGGAGATATTGTATTAGATAAACAAACTATTACAGTTAAAATGTATAAGCAACATTTGAGAGACAAAGTAACAGAAATTGAGGATGATTTAGCCAATCTTGATCAAAACGATAATTCACCAGAAGTATGGGAAGCAATGCAAGTGGTACTTAGAAAAGCTAAAGAAGTATTAGCTGAAACAGATGAGATGCCTATAAGTGAATTGAAAGATCAAGCAACGATTAATAGTATCGATTTAAATTTAGATAAAGCACATGCTAAATTATCATTAGACAAAGTTGCAAGAACTAAAAGAGCGCTCTTTATGGGTAACGATACAGCTACAATTGAAGAAAAAAATGCTGTGATTGAGCAAGTGAATCAAGCACTACAATCTAGTTATACAGCTGTTGATCAATCAATGACTTCAAATGATGTAGCAACAAATAAAGACACTGGAATTAATGAAATTACAATGATTGATCTTACTCCAACAGTAAAGCAAGCAGCAATTGATGAATTAACTGAAAGAGCAAATGCTAAAAAAGTAGAGTTTGATAATAATCCTGATGCAACAGTAGAAGAAAAAGAAGCTGCAAAAGCAACGATTGATAATTTAGTGTCAGAGGCTACAACAAATATTATGAATGAAACTACAAATAATGGTGTAGCGCAACAAAAAACAAGTAGTATAGATAGTGTGAATGCTGCTACTATAACTCCAATTGTTCGAAGTAACGCTAGAACTGCAATAGATAATATAGCATCTGCAAGAAAAGTTGAAATAGATAAGGATAATAATGCAACTTTAGAAGAAAAAAATGCAGCTAAAACTGAGATAGATAATTTGGTAGCTAGAGCAAAAGCAGATATTAATAGTCTAAATCACAATAATGAAATTGAAATATTAAAAGAAAACAAAGTAAACGAAATATCACAAGTAGTAGCGCATCCAGTAAAGAAAAATGCTGCTGCACAAGCAATTGATCAAGCCGCTATAGCTAAAAAACAAGAAATTGATTTAATAGAAGATGCGACTATAGAAGAAAAAGAAGTCGCAAAAGCAAAAGTAGATAAAATAGTAACCGAAGCTAAAAATAACATTAATCAAGCAACTACTAATTCAAGTGTAGATGATGCACAAAATGAAGGAATAACTGCAATTAATGCAGTTATTCCAGAAGTGGTTAAAAAATCAGATGCAAGAGATACAATCGATGAGGTAGCCCGAATTAAAAAAGCAGCAATTGATCAAACACCTGATGCAACAGTAGAAGAAAAAGAGGCAGCAATAGCGAAAATAGATCAAGAGGTTACTAAGGCTAAGGAACAAATTCATCAAGCACTAAAAAATGAAAATGTAGATACTGCTAAAATAAATGGTACGAATTTTATTAATGCAATCCAACCAGAAATTACGAAAAAAAT
>NZ_KV796873.1:0-698 GCF_001809305.1 Staphylococcus sp. HMSC072H03 | reverse complement strand
ACAAAACATTACGATAGAGATGCATTTGAAACAAATAACTCAAGTAATGACTTACACGGTCATGGAGTAAATCAACTAGATCAAAACAACTTTGTTAATACACCACATTATAATCGTGATGACTATGAGAGTTATAATCATCCAAAATTCTCAAATCAAGCTGCTAGTGATACTAATCAAGAGATTGATTATAAAACTTATTATAATGATCCAAGATTTAAGTCTCGTAAACGTTTTATTGTTAGCTTTATTACCGGTGCAATCATTGGCTCAACTATTGGACTTTTAACTAAAAATAAAGCAAACCAAAAAATTGATGATTTAAAAGCAAAAGAACAAGAAGTTAAAGATAATTATTATAGTATTAAACAACAAACAGAAGAAACAATTGATAATGTAAGACATAAAATTGAAGACTTAAAAAATAGAAAAAATACAGGTATTTCTTCCGATGAGCTTGCAGCACAACGTCGAGCAATTCAATCAGAAACATCAAATCATTTAGCAGATGAATCACCATTAGCAAAAGAAATACAAGAAGCTAAAGCTGAAACTACAGTAAAAGAAAATAATTATATTAATAATGAACATAATAGTGCGGAAGAAATTGTAGCACAACAAAATGCTATTAAAGATGAGTTGTCAAATAACTTAGCAGACGAATCGCCACAAGCGCAAGAAATACAAGAAGCTAAAAA